>NZ_JAFKPJ010000026.1:0-46838 GCF_019633765.1 Bacteroides sp. 11BF | reverse complement strand
TATGAAAATGCTTTTTAAGGGGAAAACTGACAAGAAACAAAAAGTATACTTCTGAATACGAGGGAATTATGGAAGTTTTTCAAGCGATGGCAGAGGGTGGAAGATGGAAGATGAGGGTGGAAGATAAACAGGCTGAAAACGCGATCTTCCACCCTATTAACTAAATGATAATCAGACAAAAAGATTGAAAAAGGTGGAAGATGGAAGATAGAAATGCATTTCGCGGAGGAGAGGAGAAAAGCGGATGGGAGATGAAAGATACAAAAAGAAAAAAGGAAAGAGACCGGGAAAGAGTGAAACGGGACGAAAAGAAAAGATAAAAGACTAATGTTAAAAGCACATTTTGCCATAATTTCTCTCCCCCCCCAAAAAAAACAAGGCATGTTCTACCAAAGCATATGAAAGCAGTTATAGTAACAGACAAAAACTTTCTTTCATCGTTTTCCAGGGCAAAATCAGCTAATTATGATTCTTTCGCAATTCAAGCGCAAAGGTCTTTCAAAATAAACAAGATGTACCGTCATAAGGTAGTTCTAAGACTTCTGTCATAAGGAATAAAAGAACAAATACACCAGCAAAATCAACAGAAGGGACAACAAAACCGAACTTTAAAAATATCCCCAAAGGGGCATCTGTCCATGTAAATCTTGCCTTTCATTCATTAAAAGTATCGGTTAACAGCCAAAAAAGATTCATAACCGGAAGAGATAGCAATCTTTTAGGGTTCCACAACGATTTCATTTCATCTTTTTTTCGTATTTTTGTCCCAATATGCACCTTATTATAAGGAGAGCAACGACGAATAAAGAAACAATGAGAGTAATTGACTTAATACATAGCAACGAAAAAACAGCCTTCTCTTTTGAAATACTTCCTCCTCTGAAAGGTACAGGTATTGAGAAGCTGTATCAAACCATAGATACATTACGAGAATTTGACCCCAAGTATATCAATATCACTACGCACCGCAGTGAATATGTATACAGAGATCTGGGGAATGGGCTTTATCAGCGCAATCGGCTACGAAGACGTCCGGGAACCGTAGCTGTAGCAGCTGCTATCCAGAACAAGTATAATATGACGGTAGTACCTCACATTCTGTGCAGTGGTTTTACTCAGGAAGAAACTGAATACGTACTGCTCGACCTACAATTCCTGGGAATTACCGATCTGTTGGTTCTCCGTGGAGATAAAGCAAAGCACGAATCGGTTTTTACCCCCGAAGGAGACGGACATCATCATGCTTTAGAGTTACAGGAACAGATCAATAATTTCAATAAAGGTATCTTTGTAGACGGTTCGGAGATGAAAGTAACAAATACTCCTTTCTCTTATGGAGTGGCCTGTTATCCGGAAAAACATGAAGAAGCACCTAACATCGACATGGATATCTATTGGCTGAAAAAGAAAGTGGAAGCCGGAGCCGAATATGCTGTGACACAATTGTTCTATGACAACAAGAAATACTTTGATTTCGTAGAAAGAGTACACCAGGCAGGAATACACATCCCGATTATTCCGGGCATCAAACCTTTCAAGAAGTTATCCCAACTAAGCATGGTTCCGAAAACATTTAAGGTAGACCTTCCGGAAGAACTAACCCAGGAAGCACTGAAGTGCAAAACAGACGAGGAAGCCCGCAAAGTGGGTATCGAATGGTGTATCAACCAATGTAAAGAGCTGATGGCCGCCGGTGTACCCAGTATCCACTTTTACTCCATCGGAGCAGTGGACAGTATTAAAGAAGTAGCCAAAGCGATTTATTAAACTATGTTTTTCAGAGACGTCATCGGACAAGAGGCAGCCAAGCAGCGACTGATACAAGAAGTCAGCGAAGGACGCATACCACACGCTCAACTTTTCTGCGGGCCTGAAGGTGTGGGCAAGTTTCCATTGGCATTAGCCTATGCACGCTACCTGAGTTGCACGAACCGCAGTGAGACAGACGCTTGTGGAGTCTGTCCGTCGTGTGTGAAGTTCAATAAGCTGGTTCACCCCGATGTTCACTTCGTTTTTCCGGTAGTAAAGAACGGAAGAAGTGATGATTACATTGTGGAATGGAGAAAACTGGTACTGAATAATCCCTATTTTACGATTAACCACTGGCTAAACGAAATTAACGCAGAAAATGCACAGGCGGTGATTTACACCAAAGAAAGTGATGAGATCATGAAAAAGCTCAGCCTTAAATCCAGCGAAGGAGGATTTAAGATTACCATTCTTTGGCTTCCCGAAAAGATGCAGCAAGCTTGTGCCAACAAGTTATTAAAGCTGCTGGAAGAACCACCCCAGAAAACGATTTTCTTACTGGTATCAGAGAATCCGGAATTAATTCTCCAAACGATACTGAGCCGCACACAACGTTTCAATCTACGCAAAATAGACGAACAATGCATTGCCGACGCTTTACAAAACAAATATGGAGTGCAGCAGGCGACCAGTATTTCGATTGCCCACCTGGCTAACGGAAACTTTATCAAAGCGCTTGAAACCATTCATCTGAATGAAGAGAATCAACTGTTTTTTGAGTTATTTGTCAGCCTGATGCGCCTTTCTTACCAAAGAAAAATCCGGGAAATGAAATTGTGGAGCGAACAAGTGTCAGGCATGGGACGTGAACGTCAGAAGAACTTCCTGGAGTACTGCCAACGGATGATCCGGGAGAATTTCATCTACAACCTGCATCGGAAAGAATTGACTTATATGACATTAGATGAACAGAACTTCGCTACACGGTTTGCCCCTTTTGTAAACGAACGAAACGTGATGGGCATCATGGACGAACTGAGTGAAGCTCAAAAACATATTGAACAGAATGTAAACGCTAAAATGGTATTTTTCGACTTCTCACTGAAGATGATCGTACTGTTGAAGCAATAACTTTAAAATAAAGTATATGGAATTTAAACTGCATAATGGGAGCGGAGGCCTTTGCTGTAAGAGCTGTTCCCGACAAGATAAAAAACTAAATACCTACGATTGGCTGGCCGACATACCGGGCAATGCGGAGGAGAGTGACATGGTAGAGGTTCAGTTCAAGAACACCCGCAAGGGATACTACCGAAACAGCAACAAGATCAAATTAGAGAAGGGAGACATCGTAGCCGTAGAAGCTACACCGGGACATGACATCGGCACCGTTACCCTGACGGGACGATTAGTGCCGCTCCAGATGAAAAAGGCAAACTTTAAACAAGATGCTGAAATCAAACGTATCTACCGCAAAGCCAAAGCTGTGGATATGGAGAAATATGAAGAAGCCAAAGCCAAAGAACACGCCACAATGATTCGTGCGCGTCAGATAGCGGCCAGCCTGAATTTGGACATGAAAATTGGCGACGTAGAATATCAGGGAGACGGCAACAAAGCTATCTTCTACTACATCGCTGACGAACGCGTCGACTTTCGGCAGTTAATTAAAGTGTTGGCTGAAGCTTTCAGAGTACGTATCGAAATGAAACAGATCGGTGCGCGCCAGGAGGCAGGGCGCATCGGAGGTATCGGTCCTTGCGGACGTGAATTGTGTTGCGCCACCTGGATGACAAGTTTTGTGTCTGTATCGACCAGCGCAGCAAGGTATCAGGACATTTCACTCAATCCTCAAAAACTGGCAGGACAGTGTGCTAAGTTAAAATGTTGCCTGAACTACGAAGTAGATTGCTATGTAGAAGCGCAGAAGCGCCTGCCTTCAAGAGAGATTGAACTGGAAACTAAAGACGGAACCTATTATTTCTTCAAAGCAGATATTCTCAGCAACCAGATTTCGTATTCAACAGACAAGAATTTCGCCGCAAACTTAGTCACTATCAGCGGGAAGCGGGCATTCGAAGTGATAGGACTGAACAAAAGGGGCATCAAACCGGATAGTCTATTGGAAGCTGAACGCAAACCGGAACCTAAAAAGCCGACTGACCTGTTGGAACAAGAAAGTCTGACACGTTTTGACCGTGACCGTCGCCGTAACGGAAAAGATGGAAATGGAAAAGAAGAAGGTGGAAACGGAAACCGCAAAAAGAAGAAAAAGAACAATAACAACCGTCCGCAACAAGCCGCCAATGCTGAAACACAAAACCCATCGCCGACGGCTATAGAAAACAAAGAGAACAGTGGAGCTCAACCGGTACAAGGGCAACAACGCACACGAGGAGAACGCCCCAAAAACAATAACCGCAGCAACAATCAGCCGCGCAAAAATAATGAGGCTCGGGAACCGCGCAATAATGAAAATCGGGAAACACGTAAGAATGAACCGCGTGAGCAGCGCCCTCCACGCGAACCCCGCGGACCACGTAACAACGAACAACCTAAACGCACCGAGAAACCCCAGGGAAATGAAAAACCTGCTCAAGAATAGCATCTGCATGCTTCTCATGACATGGATACTGACTGCATGTGACGATAACACTGTGTATCACTCATATCAATCCACCCCTCAAGGTGGATGGAAAAAGAGTGATACACTCTTTTTCAATGTCCCTTTGAATGACTCCCTGATCAATCTGCGATTGTCTGCCGGTGTACGCAACAGCAGTAATTATCCTTATCAGAATCTGGACATCCTTATCAGTTACAATCTGGAAGATTCAACTGTATGGAAAACAGACACTCTGAAGTTTACTCTGACTGACCAGGAAGGTAAATGGAAAGGAACCGGCTGGGGAAGTCTTTACCAATCGGCTCTCCCCTTAAAAGACTGCTCCATCAAGCATCCCGGTAACTATACTTTTAAAGTTGTACACGGAATGAAAGATGAACAAATAACCGGAATCATTGATGTGGGACTGAAAATCGAGCACTTATAACCTCCTGCTACGTCCTGCATCAATACGCAGAAAAATAAAAAGCAGAATAGTAAATCCCCATAAAGACGACCCCCCATAACTAAAGAAAGGTAGCGGAATACCAATTACAGGAGTCAGACCAAGCACCATTCCGACATTAATAAATAAATGGAAAAGGAAGATACTCACGACCGAATAGCCATAAACCCGTCCAAAAGTTGAGGTCTGCCGCTCCGATACCGCTATAAGACGCAGTATCAATGCCAAGAAAAGTAAGAGGACAGCAGCTGAACCAACAAATCCCTGTTCTTCGCCTACAGTACAGAAAATAAAGTCTGTATCTTGTTCAGGCACATATTTCAACTTCGTTTGCGTACCATTCAGAAAGCCCTTGCCGGTCAATCCTCCAGAACCAATCGCTATCTTAGACTGGTTAACATTATAACCGGCACCAGCCAAATCCTCTTCCATTCCCAACACTACCTTTATACGAATCTGCTGATGAGGTTCAAGGATATTGTCGAAAACATAATCGCTTGAGTAGAGAAAACCAATAGATCCCAAAGCAAACAATGCTATCAGGAGATAAGCACGTTGCCGCTCGCTCAGAGACAAGTAAAGCAGATAGCAGATAACCACCACACAAAGTCCCCACTCTACCCAAACCAGATTAAAAGGAACAAGATACTCAGAAACAAGGTAGGCAATCGACAATGCAAGCAAACTACCACCTATAATATTCCGCACAGGCTCCCATTTCTTTCTATACACCCAAACCATGGAACCTGCAAACAAAAGTATCATCATCAAAACAGCAAATTCTCCGATCGGTGTAGGTGTGTCGGCAATAAACACCTGATCAAAACGAATACCTACCACAAAATATACTACTGCACATACCCCTGAAAACAAAACAACTCCGGGCATACCTTCGCGATACAGCATCAAGAAAAAAGCAAGATAGACCAATGCCGAACCGGTTTCTTTCTGTAACACGATCAGCAACATCGGCAACAGAATAAAAGCAACCAAAGGCAAAAAGCATTTCCACTTCTTTATATTAAAAGAATAGGCATTCATAAACTTCGCCAATGCCAAAGCCGTTGCAAACTTTGCGAATTCCGCTGGCTGGAGACTGACCGGACCTAATATTAACCAGGAACGGGAGCCTTTTGTATCAGGTGCGATAAAGATAGTCACTATCAACAGAAGAATCAGACCTATATATACAAGGTATGCAAACATATCGTACATCCGTTCTTCAAGCATCAGAAGAATGAAGCCAAGCCCGAAAGAACAGATAATCCACACAAACTGCCTACCGGCGCGGGTAGAAAAATCCAGAAAGTCACGATCACCATAATCATAACTGGCTCCACACACACTGAACCATCCGCCGATAATAAGGAGCAGGTAAATACCGATCGTTACCCAATCCAATGTTTTCCATAAACTAACGCTCCTCGTTTCCATACATAATCACTCTATTACTATATTCTTCTGCACGTATCTCGTTCTCGGGGGACAGCTTTCCTTTTAAATATTGTTCCATCATCAGTGCCCCGATAGGTACTCCGTAAACCGCACCAAAGCCACCGTTCTCAACATATACAGCAATGGCTATCTTGGGATTATTCATCGGAGCAAATCCCATAAAGACAGAATGGTCATGACCACGATTCTGCGCCGTACCGGTCTTACCACACACTTCAACATCCGGCAAAATGGCCCCAGCCACCCGGCAAGTTCCTCCCGTAACCGCAGCCCGCATACCGGTCACCACATCTTCATAATGTTTTCGGTCGATAGAGGTCTTTCTGGGCACCCGATAGATACTGTCAAGCTGTTCGTCTTGTATTTCTTTCACAATATGCGGAGTGATAAAATGTCCCCGATTGGCAATAGTAGCACCCAGATTGGCTATCTGCAACGGAGTTGCCAGAATCTCTCCCTGACCGATGGCAATACTGATTACCGTCAATCCATTCCAGCGTCCACGATAAGCTTTATCATAAAACTGAGCATTAGGGATCAATCCGCGCTTCTCCCCCGGCAAGTCTACTCCAAGTTTATAACCAAAACCTTGAGAAACCATGTGATCTTTCCAAACAGTAATGGCATTTTGCGAGGAGCCATACTTCCGATCACCAAACATCCGGAACAATCCCCAGCAAAAATAAGAGTTACATGAAGTAGCAATGGCCGGTATCAATGGCAGCGGTGAACCATGAGCATGGCAACCTACATGCAGGCTTCCGTAATTGAATCCATGAGCACAAGGAAAGGCCGGCGTATTGGTCTGAATAATTCCTTCCTGTAAGAAAGTCAGTGCTTGTGCTGTCTTAAACGTTGATCCCGGAGGATATACCCCCATAATCGAACGGTTTAGCAAAGGTTTCATCGGATCTCTCTGAAGCATGAGGTGATTCTTTCCACGCTGACGCCCAATCATCAGTCTCGGATCAAAATCAGGCGAGGAAACCATACAAAGTATTTCCCCCGTTTCCGGCTCAATAGCTACAATACTACCGATTTTGTTTTTCAATAAACGCTCTCCCAGCATCTGGAGATCAATGTCAATTCCGAGTTTCAGGTTCTTCCCGGGTATTGGACGTTTATCATACTTCCCATCCATATAATGCCCCTGTATGCGCCCATGGGCATCACGCAGCAATACTTCCACTCCCTTTTCACCACGCAAAAAAGATTCATACGATTTTTCAATGCCTTGCTTACCGATATAGTCGCCACGGATGTAGTAATCATCATTTTCTATGTCTTTCATTGATACCTCACCGATATCACCAAGCACATGGGCAGCAGAGTTATAACTATATTGTCGAATGGTGCGACGCTGTATATAGAATCCCCGGAATTTAAATAGTTTCTCCTGAAACACCCCACACTCTTCTGCCGAAAGCTGAGACATAAATACCTGATTAGTATAACGTGAATATCCCGGATTTCTACGGCGGTCTTTCATATCACTCATAATTCTCAGGAACTGCGCACGGGTGATATTCAGCGTCTGACACAAATCAAGTGTATCAAGGTTCTCAACTTCCTTTGGAACCATTGTAATATCATAAGCAGGCTGATTAAACACCAACAATTTATCATTCCGATCGTACATCGCCCCACGTGACGGATACTGAATTTTATTTAAGAAAGCATTACTGTCGGCATTCTTCTTATAGTCATCCGTAGCTATCTGGAGTGAAAATAAACGCACTAAGTAGATCAGGACAATAGCCAGCGCTACTCCACCGATCACATATTTTCGTTTCTCCAGCACATAATCTTTTGCCATATCTATTTCCTCACTCCTTCAACAGCCATAATACAAGTTATAGTCAAAATGGTGCTCGACACCACCCTTAACAGCAATAACGGTATGCTGGTAAATGAGAAGAACTCAAGAGTAAGCAACATAAGATGATGTACAAAGACACTCACCACCAGATATTTGAGAAAAGAAGCAATCCCCATACTTTTCAACGAAGGTACAATGCTGTCCAAAGTATCGCGGGGAGTAAACAAACGGAGAAACAACGGACGTAGAAAAGCCAGCAACACTGTCGCTGCCGCATTCATACCCGGTGTGTTAGAAAAGATATCAATGGCAAGACCTATGCAAAAGCCCCATAACATCAATTCATTTCGGGAAGTACCGGAATTAAACTTTAAAATAAAGTAGACATATAAAAAAGGAGTAGCCACACCGGCAATATGCACATTATTCAGGATCAGTACCTGAAGCAAGATCAGACCGACAAACCATCCTATTCTATGTATATAGTTGATAATCATTGCGCCAAACTCTTTTGTTCCAATTCTTTTTGTTCATGCTGGCCGGTCCTTGCAATCACACGCACTTCACTCACTTTACCAAAATCCGTTGCCAGCTTTACTTTCAACAAATAAGAGAGCCCGTCATTCGAATCGGCCATATCATCTACAGTACCAATCATGATCCCTTCAGGAAAAACGGTAGAATAACCACTGGTTACCACTGTATCCCCTAAGTTGAACTCTGCATGACGGGGTAAATCTTTCAAATAAGCATATCGGGAATCTCCATACTCCCATTTCAGATAACCAAAATATTCACTACCCACAATTTTACAACTAATACTGGACTTGCTGTTCAGCACCGAAATGACCCGGGAATAATGAGAAGAAGTATCGTATACGATACCAACGACTCCGTTTCCGTCGACAACTCCCATTTCCGGACGGATCCCATCTTTCGATCCACGATTTAAAGTGATGTAATTATCTACCAGATTGAGACTGTTATTGATGACCCGCGCCTTAAAAACCTGATAATCCGTATTAGGTAAATTGCGGATACTATTTAATTCGGTAGAGTCTGATAAATGCCTTCCCAGAGCATCCTCCAGATTGTGATTCTGTTGTTCCAGTTCCATAATGCGATCCAGCAAATCTTCATTGACCGATTTTAAATGGAAATAAGAAGTAATCCCTCCGGATACTTCATACACTTTGCCGGCAACCGCATTAGCCGAACTGAAATAAACACTGTGTTGATAGTGATTAAAGCGAAATAACAAAACAAAACTGATCACCTCCAATAAAATGAAGAGGAACCAGTGATTATATTTCAAGAGAAAGTTCAGTAAATTCCGCATAAAGACATATAAGTTACAAGCTACGAACTACGAGCTACAAGTATATGCAGCTACATTTATGCACTGCCAGTAACTTATAGCTCGTAATTCGTAGTTAATTATTTATCTCATCAAGAATGAGAAACGGTCTACATTCTTCAATGCAACACCTGTACCTTTAGCCACTGCATGCAACGGATCTTCCGCAATGTGGAAAGGAATATTAATCTTATCAGTCAGACGTTTGTCCAAGCCACGAAGCAGCGCTCCACCACCGGCCAGATAGATTCCATTGTGTACAATATCAGCATACAGTTCAGGAGGCGTATTCTCCAACGCGCTCAAAATAGCCGTTTCAATTTTTGAAATTGATTTCTCAAGGCAGTGTGCTACTTCCTGATAACATACCGGCACTTCCATCGGAAGCGCAGTAATACGGTTCGGTCCGTGAACAATATAATCTTCCGGAGCATCCTCACCCAGTTCAGTCAAAGCAGCACCTACATTGATTTTAATACGCTCGGCCATACGTTCACTGACTTTAACGTTATGTTGGCGGCTCATATATTCCTGAATATCTGCTGTCAGATCGTCACCTGCAATGCGAATGGAGTTATTCGAAACAATACCTCCCAATGAAATTACGGCAATCTCGGTAGAACCACCACCTATATCGACAATCATATTTCCTTCCGGTGCCTCTACATCGATACCAATGCCAATAGCTGCGGCCATAGGTTCAAATACCAGATAAACATCACGTCCACCGGCATGTTCGGCAGAGTCACGAACAGCACGAAGTTCAACTTCCGTACTACCCGAAGGCACTCCGATCACCATACGAAGCGACGGAGAAAAAAGACGGTTGCGAGTATTTACCTGTTTGATTAATCCGCGCATCATCTGCTCGCAAGCATAGAAGTCGGCAATCACTCCGTCACGTAGCGGACGGATGGTACGAATATTCTCGTGGGTCTTTTCGTGCATCAGTTTTGCCTTTTCCCCCACAGCAATCATCTTGTCTGTCCGACGGTCAAGGGCCACCACCGAAGGCTCATCTACTACAATCTTACCACCGGTAATTATGATAGTATTGGCCGTACCGAGGTCCATTGCTATTTCTTGTGTAAAAGAGAATAATCCCATAATGAATAAATTTCTAATGCGTCGATATGCCAGTGTGCCCTAACGGGTTGTCCGGCATACAACAAGTTTTTAATTAGTGCTTAAAGTGGCGGATACCCGTTGTCACCATTGCCATGCCATGTTCGTTGCAATAGTCAAATGTCAACTGGTCTTTCACCGAACCTCCCGGCTGAATAACAGCTGTCACACCTTCTTTATCCGCAATTTCCACACAGTCGGGGAAAGGGAAGAAAGCATCCGACGCCATCACTGCACCCTGCAGGTCAAATCCAAATGACTTAGCCTTCTCGATAGCCTGCTTCAATGCATCCACACGCGAAGTCTGTCCTACACCGCTTGCCAGCAATTGTTTACCTTTTGCCAATACGATGGCATTCGATTTACTGTTTTTCACTATCTTATTAGCAAACAACAGATCTTCGACCTCTTCGGGAGTAGGAATTTTATCAGTTACCGTTTTAAGGTCTGCTGTTGTTTCAATATTCAAGTCTCTATCCTGAACCAGTACACCATTGAGCAAAGAGCGGAATTGCTTTCTCGGCAATTTGGCTTCTTTACGAACCAAAATAATACGGTTCTTTTTCTGCCCAAGAATTTCAAGTGCATCTACATCATAATCAGGAGCAATCACTACTTCAAAGAAGATTTTATTAATCTCTTCCGCAGTCTCTTTATCAATAACGGCATTCGTGATCAATACGCCGCCAAACGCAGAAACCGGATCACCGGCCAAAGCATCTTTCCATGCCTCAAGCACAGTCGGGCGGGAAGCCAGTCCGCAAGCATTGTTATGCTTCAGAATAGCAAATGTAACGTCATCAAATTCATCAATCAAGTCTACAGCAGCATTAATGTCGAGCAGATTGTTGTAAGAAATTTCTTTTCCATGAATCTGGTCGAACATCTCGTCCAGGTTTCCATAGAAATATCCTTTCTGATGCGGATTTTCACCATAACGCAGCGTCTTCTGGCTGTTTGCAGAACAACGGAAAGCAGATCCCTCCTCGGCATCAAAGTAATTGAAAATAGCCGAATCATAATGTGATGAAACTGCAAATGCCTCTTTTGCCATCCAGCGGCGTTCTTCAAGGGAAGAAGTAGCTCCATGCTCCATCAACATATCGAGCAATGGTTTATACTGCGCCTGAGAAGCAACAATAATCACATCGTTGTAATTTTTAGCAGCGGCACGAATCAAAGAGATTCCGCCTATATCAATTTTCTCGATAATAGCAGCTTCATCGGCACCTGAAGCAACCGTAGCCTCAAATGGATAAAGATCTACAATGACAAGATCTATTTCAGGAATTTCATATTTTTCAATCTGCTGGATGTCTTGTTCCAGTCCGCGACGGCAAAGAATACCTCCGAAAATCTTCGGATGCAGCGTCTTCACTCTGCCACCCAAAATCGAAGGGTACGAAGTCAAATCTTCGACAGCCTTACAGGGATAGCCCAGTGATTCGATAAACTGACGAGTTCCTCCCGTTGATAAGAACTCCACTCCTTCTTCGTGCAGTTTGGTAATGATTTCATCCAAACCTTCTTTGTGATAAACCGATACCAGTGCGGTTTTTATTCTTTTAGACTCAGACATTGATTTGCTTATTAAGTATTTGGTGCGCAAAGTTACAAAATATTGTTTATCACACGTTATAAATAAGGTGTGAATTAATAATAAAAAAGCGCTGACTCACAATTAAATGAGTCAGCGCCTTTCTTATTATCAGTTTATTTGCAACAATCTATTACCAAATAGATACCCGTTTATCCACTGGCAAGTACATCGGATCTTTTTCAGTAATATTGAAAGCCTCGTACCATGCACCAATCTGAGGTAGTGCGCCATCTACACGCCATTTACCTAATGAGTGCGGATCAATCTTCGTAAGTTTCAGGATTTCTTCCGGACGGATATTGCCAGCCCACACATTTGCGTAAGACAGGAAGAAACGTTGTTCGGGTGTAAATCCGTTTTCATTTTTCAAAGGTGCAGCCGCCGTTGCTTTCTTGAATGCCTGGTAAGACACTTGAAGTCCACCGTGATCGGCAATATTTTCACCCAAAGTAAACTCTCCGTTGGCATGAACCCCAGGAGCTACTTCAATGCTGTCGAAGAAGTTAACCATCACTGCAGCACGTGCTTCAAAGTTCTTGGCATCCTCTGCCGTCCACCAGTCTTTCAAGTTACCATCCTTATCATACTGACGGCCCTGATCATCAAATCCATGAGTCATCTCATGTCCGATAACTACACCAATCGCTCCATAATTGAAAGCATCGTCCGCATTCATATCAAAGAAAGGATATTGAAGTATTCCGGCCGGGAAACAGATTTCATTCGTCGTCGGATTGTAATATGCATTTACTGTCTGCGGAGTCATGTGCCACTCCTCTTTATCTACCGGCTTACCATATTTGGCAATCATTTCATTGTAGCCCCACTGACTGGCGCGCTCAATATTAGCCCAATACGAATCATCCTTTATCTCAAGTGAAGAGTAGTCTTTCCATTTATCCGGATATCCGATCTTTACATGGAAAGTTGCCAGTTTTTCCATGGCCTTTTCTTTAGTCTCTTCTCCCATCCAGCTCAGTTCCCTGATACGTTCGCCCAGAGATTCTTGCAGATTCTTGACCAGAGCCACCATTCTTTCTTTGGCCGCAGCAGGGAAGTACTTCTCCACATACATCTGTCCGACAGCTTCGCCCAATGAACTGTCAACTGTACTGACAGCACGCTTCCAACGAGGTTGCATTTCCTTCTTACCCGACATGGTACGACCATAGAAGTCAAAATTCTGAGCCACGAAGTCATCACTCAGGTAATTGGCGGCCGAATTGATCAGATTCCACTGCAAGTACAGAATCTGGTCCTCAAGCGGTACTGTATCGATAATGGCATTCACTTCTTTCATTGCATCAGGCTGCCCGATATTAATCTCTTTCAAGTTATTCAGTCCGGCAGTCGAGAAAAATACATCCCACGCAAAAGAGGGATATTCTTTTTGCAATGTTTCCAAAGTCTTCTTGTTATAGTTGGCATGCGGATCGCGTAATTCTACTTGTGAACGTGCCGACCGGGCCAGGCGGGTTTCAATGTTCATTACAGCTTTCACTGCTTTTCCGGCAGTAGCCTCATCATATCCTGCCAATCGGAACATCTTACCTACATGCTGCTGATATTTATCACGGATCTCTTTTGTCTGTGCATCATTCTCCAGATAATAATCCCGTTCGCCCATACCCAGGCCTCCCTGCATGGTGTGTACCATGTTTTCATTGCTATTCATGTCATCAGCGCTGACATAAAAAATAAAATAGGGATACATGCCATTCTTTTGCATTTCCACGATCAACGGATAAATCTCAGTTTTACTTTTGATAGCACCTATTTTATCCAGTTCGGGTTTAATGGGAGCAACGCCTTCCTTATTCAGCTTTACGCTGTCCATAGCAATATTATAAAGTTCACCTACTTTCTGTGCAATGCTGCCCGCTTCGTGTTTGCCCGCTGCCAAACCTTCAATCAGCCCGCGCAATTGCCGGCGATTGTTCTCGGCAAGCATATCAAACGAACCGAAACGCGAATATTCGTCTGTCAGAGGATGGTTTTTCATCCATCCGCCACAAGCGTACTGATAGAAACTGGTGCCCGGCAGGGCAGTTGTGTCAAGGTTGGCAAGGTCAATGCCGGACGTAAGTACGGCCTCTTTCTTACTGTTGCATCCTGTCGCCATACAACAGATTGCAAGGATTGGTAAATACTTAATTACTTTCATACACTTAAAAAACTATTATTTTTCATTCATCTCCTCCAGCTCCATTGAAACACGTTCCCACTCTTCCACCGTGTGGTCAAGTTGTTGTTTCAACTTCTGGTGTTGTTCGTAAAGTGACATATCCGAAGCACCATCGGGTGTAGCCATCTTCTCTTCAAGGATAGCTATAGCCGATTCTGTTTGTTCGATGGCAGCTTCACAGTCTGCCACCTGGCGCTCCAGTTTCTTTATCTTCTTATTAAATTCTTTCTGTGCTTCGTAGGACAGTTTATTTTCGGACACCCCCTCTTCAGCTCCTTCCTCTTTCTTACCGCCTGTAGGTGAGACAGACAAAGGATTGTTTTTCTGAAGTTCGTTCAGGTTCTCTATTTTTTTCTTTTGAAGGAAATCATAGATACCTCCCAAGTGCTCTTTCACTACACCACCACCGAACTCATATACTTTAGTCGCAAGTCCGTCCAGGAAATCACGGTCATGACTGACAATAATTACTGTACCGTCAAATTCGCGTATGGCCTCTTTCAATACATCCTTCGAACGCATATCTAAATGATTGGTAGGCTCGTCGAGTATCAGGAAGTTCACAGGTTCCAACAATAATTTTATCATTGCCAGCCGGGTGCGCTCCCCCCCCGAAAGCACTTTTACCTTCTTATCCGAGGCTTCACCACCAAACATGAAGGCTCCCAGTATATCGCGTATTTTGAGACGGATATCTCCCACTGCCACCCGGTCGATCGTATCGAAAACAGTCAGGTTCTCGTCAAGCATCTGTGCCTGATTCTGTGCAAAATAACCTATCTGTACATTATGTCCCAAGGTAAGCTTGCCTTCATAATCAATCTCGCTCATGATACATTTCACAAGGGTAGACTTACCTTCACCGTTCTTTCCCACAAAAGCAACCTTCTCGCCACGATTGATGGTCAGATTGACATCATGGAAGACAACATGCGATCCATAAGTTTTCTTCACATCTTCGCAGATCACAGGATAGTTGCCACTACGGCTGGAGCAGACAAACTTAAGCCTCAACGCTGAGTTATCCACTTCGTCCACTTCGATCCGCTCTATCTTTTCCAGCTGCTTCGTACGACTCTGAACCTGTACGGCCTTAGTTGCTTTATATCGGAAACGCTCAATGAAAGCCTCTGTATCTTCAATCTGCTTCTGCTGATTCTCGTAAGCGCGCAGCTGCTGTTCACGACGCTCCTGACGCAGAACAATAAACTCATCGTACTTCACCTTGTAATCATATATCTGTCCGCAGGTTATTTCGATGGTACGGGTAGTTACATTATTCAGGAAGGCCCGGTCGTGGCTGACCAGTACTACCGCATTGGCACGGGTAGATAAAAAATTCTCCAGCCATTGGATACTCTCAATATCCAAATGATTGGTAGGTTCATCGAGCAGCAGTACATCCGGTTTACGGAGCAAAAGTTTTGCCAACTCGATCCGCATACGCCATCCACCGGAGAATTCACTGGTAGGACGATTAAAGTCATCCCGACTGAAGCCCAATCCTAAGAGGGTACGTTCTATCTCTGCATGAAAGTTAGTCCCTCCCATCATTAGAAAACGGTCGTTCTCGTGCGTAAAACGGTCAATAAGTTTATGATACTCTTCCGAATCATAGTCAGTGCGGTCGGCTAACTCCTGATTCATCCTCTCCAAATCGGCTTGAAGCTCGAAAATATGTTCAAATGCCAGTTCTGCCTCTTCCATCACAGTGTGGTTATCGGCGAGAATCATCACCTGCGGCAGATAGCCGATCGTTACATCACGCGGAATAGCTATAACACCCCGTGTCGGACTTTGCAGTCCGGCCAGGATCTTTAACATCGTTGATTTTCCTGCACCGTTTTTACCCACCAGGGCTATGCGGTCTTTCTTATTGATGACATAACTAACGTCCTCAAACAATGGTGTGGCGTTAAATTCTACTGTTAATCCTTCTACTGAAATCACTTCTTTCTATAAATAAGGGAATTGAGGCAACAAAGATACTCAATTATGCAGACTGCGAAAAAAAATCTATATAAATATGCATCTTCGGAAACAGCAATAAATATCCGGCTACACAGAAAACTCAATAGAAAAGAAAAAAGGAATATAATTAGGAATTGACACCCATTCCTAAACATATAGATCAAAAAGACACAGAATTGCAGGTTTCACTTACAAGCCCTTTTCATTTCCGGGTCAAAGCAGAAGAACAGAGCCAAGTAAAAGATTTTTTCTACAGAAAAGCCGGGATTTTTAGCCGATTGCACCTTTGTTTTCTCGGAAAGAAGGAAGCATTTACCCCAAAAGAAGTAAGCATTCGGGTGAAAAGAAGTAAGCATTTTCGGGAAATGCTTACTTCTTTTCTGAATATCTCTATATGTTTTGGCAGATTACATATATTGTAACGATAATCGGGTGGCGAGAGCAACTGATTTTTTCCTGCTTGCCTTTCTTCGGTCGCCCTTTACAAAGTATCAAAAGAGTAGGCAAAACTCCTCGAAGAAAAGATTTAGAAACAGGAAGGTCATACTTCCTTTCCATTTACCGCCATTATGAATGAAACAAAATCAAAAGCGCAAACGGATATTTGCCTGTAAGCCGTTTTTATGAACCTTATCGGATTGCAGTCCGAAAAAACGAGATATAGAGAAATCATATTATCAATTTGACACTTTGACAAATTGACAATCTTTACCATCATAACCCGAATGGTGATTTAAAGTTCATCGGAAGGAATCACACAGAAGAGGTGTGATCCGGCTTGATATTAAAAAGGGACATCTTCACAAAGACGTCCCTTTCAAAATCTACATTATAGAAATGAGCAAATTAGCTTTAGAACAGTTTGTTAGGATATTCACCTGCATCTACCAATGCCTGGATCTTATCTACTACACCTTGACGATCGGCTGCATAAGTCACGCCGAACCATTTGCTTGTAGTATCCAGAACTTTCACACGAGCAGTGCCTTCGTTCACCAACTTGTTTACCATCAACGGAATGAAATATTCTGATTTCAGGTTTCCTTCGTTTTCTTTCAGGAATTCTTTGAAGTACTCTTCCGAATAAGCAAAATAGTCGGGAGTGAATCCCCACATATTCATTGAAACCGGAGTGTTATCACCGATTGTCTGCATTTCACCGTTTTCGTCCTTAAATGATACTTTACCGTCGATACGTTCGATGGCAGTACGCTCTACCACAGTAGTCAGATAACCTTCCGGATTTGTCTCGCAAACGCCACGGGCTACAGATCCGCTTTCTGAAAGCGTATTTCCTACACGGTAACCTACCATGCAGTAGTCGTTCTTTTTACCGTCCATCTTAGACAGTTCGGCACCCAATACAGCAAAGCTGTCACGTCCGTAGAAGTCATCGGCATTGATAACGGCAAATGGTTCCTTGATAACATCTTTACCCATCAGGACAGCATGGTTAGTACCCCAGGGTTTTACACGGTCGGCAGGACAAGTGAAGCCTTCGGGCAGGTTATCCAATGCCTGGAACACAAGTTCCACCGGAATATGATTTTCGTATTTGCTCAGAATCTTATCACGGAAATCCTGCTCAAAATCTTTACGGATAACGAATACAACTTTACCAAATCCACCACGAATAGCATCGTAGATAGAGTAATCCATGATAGTTTCGCCGTTAGGACCCAGTCCGTCCAATTGTTTCAATCCTCCGTAACGACTGCCCATGCCGGCAGCAAGCACAAATAATGTTGGTTTCATAACTGTGAATATTAAAAGGTTAGTGATGTGTCTCATCAGATATCGTTGCAAAAGTACAAAATAGAATGAAGAATGAAGAACGAAGTATGAAGAATTTTCTTACTCCGTTCATCGCCATCGACTATTTTAGAACGGATAACCTACAGCAAAGTGTACCCCCAGCCCTTTCCAGAAAGAACCGGTCACATTGTAATATCCCTTCTTTCCTGTATCGTATGGGTCATGCAAAGGTACGCCACAATCCAAACGCAAAATAAGGAAATCGAGATCATAGCGCAAACCGGTACCCGTTCCCAAAGCAATCTGTTTACCGAAAGTCTTCCAGCGCAATTGCTTCTCCGGCGCCTCATCATCTTTACGTAACATCCAGACGTTACCTGCATCCAAAAAGACAGCACCATGCAAGTCACCATAAATGCGGAAACGATATTCTACATTAGCCTCCATACGGATGTCTCCGGTCTGGTCCAGATAAAGCCCCTTGGATGTTTTCGTGGGACGAAATCCACCCGGACCAATGCTCCGTGCAGTAAAAGCACGTACACTATTGGCACCTCCGATATAGAACTGCTCGCTGTAAGGGGCCGTATTAGTATTGCCATAAGCCCAGATAATTCCTCCTGCAACACGACTGGCTATGGACTGATTCTTGTCGATCTTCCAAGTATAACGGAAATCACTGTTCACCTTTAAAAATTGAGCAAAAGGAACACCAAACAACTTTTTGTCTTTCTGGCTAAACTTCTGTCCGAAAATACGGTAAATGCCGGAAGTGATATTTCCGGCAGAAGTAAACGTAGTCTGCCACCAAATAGGATTACGCACCCCGCGCAAAGCTGCGTTATCAAACGTATAAGTATATTCCATGGCCGGAATAAACTGATTCTGTAAACTGCGGTACAATGCCTTATTTTGTTCGGCTATCTCTTCAAAAGCTTTTGTTGTATGTTGCAGCACATTGAAAGTCACCCGGAGGGGTGTCAGGCTGTGACGGCTGGTACGAGTCGGCTGAAAATCATAAGTAGCATTCCCCCCGAACGCCAATAGTTTATAATATTTGGCACGGTTCAGCTGGTCGATATACAAACGGAAAGTAGTTGTTGCCGGGAAGTCATATTCACGTCCTCCGAAAGAAGGAAATACCACCCGGGGGAAAGTCAAAGCCGTAGACACTCCCATCTCCCAGCTATTCATCAATGAACTTCCTTTATTCTGCCCGGTCTGCCATTCATAAGAACCTTTCAATTTTACATTCCACGTTTCTCCCCCACCGAATACATTGTAACGAGTCAGCCCGAAAGATGCCCCCGGCCCGGTCTGGTTGTTACTCTTGGTCGTCAGGTTAAATTCCAGTTCGGCATCATACGGTTTATCAAATGTAGCCTGTAAACGTACGTTCAGTGTGTCACATGTTGCCGTAGAGTCCTGAGGTATATATTGCAGATCGAGATAACGAAAAATACTCAATTGTGAAAGACGTTCCTGAATACGTGTCTGCCGGTATTGGCTATACAAGCGGCTATGGGCGGAGTTACGTAAAGAATCATTGCGGACATATGCCTGATAATTCAGCCAACGGTAAAGCATATTCGGACGCACCTGCATTTTCTTATAATAATGAATGTCAAGTCCACAGTATTCAAGTGTGCTGTTAGGCACTTCTCCACCCTTTCCATACAGATAAACCGATGTCTTCCCTACATAGTATGGGCGTTGGGCTGCTTCCGGAAGCCCGGGTACAGGTATCAGCCGGAGACTGACATGTCCGGGATTCAACAGAGTATCCGCCTGATATTTCATGTAATCCGGACGAAAATAGAAATATCCCCGGTTACGCAGCAAAGCGCTGATACGGCTACGTTCTTCATCAAGATCACTCACATTGAACTGTTCGCCCGGTGTCAACAGCGAACCTCGTCGCCCTCTCTCCATGATTCTCAACGTACGCGGATTGAAACGAGTGTAATAAACCGTATCAATATAATAAGGGTCTTTCATGTCAACCGTATAACGTATGCTTGCTTTCAGGCTGTCTTTCTTGTCCGGCAGAGTCTGATAACGGACCGTACCATTAAAGTATCCATAATCGTGCAGCAAATTAGTACCCACCTTGGCACGTATCTCCGGATTAACAGTAGAAATGAATACGGGAGGATTGGCGGCAAATCGATTAAAGAGCCAGCGCCCGAATCCTTTCTTATAATGAACCAGACTATTGTAAGCCCACATTTTAAAAGGGATAGGAATGAATCCCAACACCTTTGTACTGGGAGCCTTTTCGAGCGCAGCATCCAGTTCTGTCAGGGCATCGTCCGTCAAAGGTGCCTGCGGACGGTTTTCAATAATAGTTTTCGATCCGGTATAAAGCACTTCTCCTTCGGGCAAATGTTTGGTCGTAGAACAAGCTCCCAAAAGCAGCATTACCAAACCGGCTTGTATGGTGCCAAGAAATATATGAAATATCTTTTTACGTATCATCCTATTTTAATCTCTTTTATTAATCAATTACTGATGTGCTTCACCGGTTGATGAAGCCTTCTGTGTATCAGGAGACGTCTTCTTCTTTTTACGGAAAATAAACAACTCACTTAATCTGTCGATACGCTTACGCAGTACCAGACCGATACCGGTCTCCGTAATTTCTCCTTCAAGCACACTTTCATAATTCTTATTATGGAAAAGACGGATGTAACGGGTTCCGGATGTATCGAGACGATATTCCAAAGAAATATTATCGATAAACGATTCAACATCATTTGTAGCTTGTGCACCGGTAGATACCTTGCCGCCAAGCACTATCTGGAAACGATCGTTGAAGAAACGCTGTGAATAACGGAAACTATAGTCGGTACGCTTTCCTCCTGCATCGGCAGCATCATGGTCTTCTACCCCCATCGAGAAACTGGCATTCTTCAAATTACCCGCCAATGCGTTGATCTGACTGGAAAGTATACTGTTTAGTGCCGATCCCATATTCAGTCCGCCACCTCCGGAACTCCCGGAATTTGCAAGGTAGAGTCCGGTAGCCAGCATGGCAATGGCTTGCTTCCCACGTTCGTCAGCACTCATAGAAGCCAACTGATTCTGCACTTCTGCATCATCGGGTGCATCAATTTCAAAAGCCAGCGAAAGGTTATCCAAACGATTCTTTACGACAATCGACACGTCAAAGTTAACCATACGCGACTGTCCGCTTTCGCTGCCTACCGAAGCACGAAGGCGCTCGGTGGCTTTCAGGTTTAGCATCGGGTCCATCGGGTTTCCCGTCCATTCTACATAGCTGCCATTGTTTATATTGAATTCTTTCAACGGAATCACAGGAAGGGCATATTTCATCATTCCCCCCGTAAGGGTATATCGTCCTGAAAGAGATAAGTCTCCTTGTGGAGTATATTGCATGCTCAGATTACCTCCTCCCTGCAATTCGACCCGGCTGCTGCGGTCAGCACTCAAATCCGCTTTCAACCGGACTCCGGGATCAATCTGCACAGTCATAATCATATCGAGTCCGCCAAGTGACACGACAGGAGCTTCTTCTTTCTGTACGGTGGTCGTATCACTGAAAGAAGTAAAAGTAACCAAGTCCCCCAACCGGTCTTGCACAGTGAGCGGCGAATCCATCAAGACATAGGTGACATCCGTATTGCCCAGCAGGTTCATATTGCCACGCATCACCAACGCATCCACCGGACCACGCAAAGTTGCATTAAAGTCCACAAACACTTTTCCATATACCAGACTCTCTTTAGTACGGGGAGCGTTGAGCAGCATGTAGTTTTCCGCCAACATCGACAGATTCACTTTAGGACTGCTCAAATCGCGAAAATCGACTGTACCATCAATCGTGAAAGGATTCTTACTGGTGGTAAAAATAGCAAATTTGTCGAACATCAAACGACTGTTCTTAATCTGTACGGGACGGTTGTCGAACGTAAACCTTGCTCCCGCCTGACGGGCGAAGACCGACACGCTGTCCAGAATCAAGTTACCATTGACCAATGGCTGATCCGTATCTCCGGTTATATGCAGTCCACCATCCATATCACCCGAAAGGTTAACAACCTGATCCGGTACAAAAGCATTGGCTATCTTTAGCGGGAAATGCTCCATTGTGGCATTTACCTCGATACTGTCCTTACCGGTTACCGAGGGATGAAGCGAACCGTCGGCCATCAGAATTTCCTCACCCTCATGGGTCAGATAAGTACTGATGTAATGTTTCCCTCTTTCACCCGGAAGCCACGTTACCCCAAGTGCAACGTCTCCGATACGTTGGTGCTCATAAGTCAGTTCATCGATACTGGCCTCGGCAGATACCTGCAAAGAAGTAGCTGTCTGCACATAATTGGCCTCAGCCGAGAAGAGACCGGACAAATCAGGAAGGTAAGGAAGTACCTTACTGATCTCAGCCAGCCGGATGCGTTGCAACTCCACGTCAATATTCTGCAATGACACGGTGTCACTCTGGTTGGATTTCATTCGGAATCCCATATCTTCATCATCTACCATATCGACATTGGCATACAGACGCATGTTTTTATGAAGATATATCCAGTTGTGCCGGTCTACGAAGTGGAACTTCCGAAAAGCGATAATGGGGTTCTCCGGTATCAGCGTGAAAGCAAGTCCCTCCCCTTTTCCACTTCCCTCAACCAATGGACGGACATTCACACCGAAAAGTACACCGGTTTCTCCTTTATCATTTTCATAGCGCAACGTGAGTTCTGCATCATCGTTGCGTATTTCTCCGGCAATACTCGATTTAAATACAATCTGCGGATTCTTGGGTCCGTTGATGACTCCTCCATGCAAACTCATGCGAGTCGTATCTTGTTTGACAGTAAAGTAAATCGTATCTAATTGCAGGGTATCCATCTTCAATGCGTGAATAGCAGCTTTTCCGTTGATACCCCAATCGGGAGCGGTGCCAAACTTCACACCCATATCATGAAAAGCAATATCTTTTGTTGCCAGATAATATGCCAGGGGATTTTCTTTACCGGCAGACATCGAAAAAATGGCAGTAGGCAACGCCTTACGCAATTCTCCATGATCAAGCTCTTTTTTATCAATCTGCTCAATCAGCACATCGGCAAAGTGAGTAGATTGTTCAATCAACTTGTCCAGACTGGAACGTGCCGAAAGGTTAAGTTTCATATCACCAGCCGTAAGATGGGTGAAAATACGGTCACGACGGGCCTCTGCTGTAAAATTAAAAGCTAAAGGATGCTTCAAGGGTTTGGGAGCAATACCCAGTTCGTACAAGTCGAGTTGGGTAACATCCAAATCAGCCTTTCCGTCCATGTAGGGTTTGGCAAGATGATATTCGGCATTGGCGTTCATCTTCAACAACCGGTTGTCACTAACCACATGGGCTGTGGCAAGTGCATTCTTAACATCACCGGTCACTTCAATTCCCGAAATACGGTAACGTCCGTAATGGAGTGACTCCAACGAGGCTTTCAGTGAAGCAACCGTACGATAAGAAGTAAAGTCGATTCCCCTGCCTACTGCTGCTACCGATGTAGTCAGTTCATAAATCGAATCTTTAGGCAGGAAATGATGGAGCTGCAAGGCTTCCACCTTCAGATCGGCCCGATAAGCCTCGGTACTTCCATTGTAAGCCGCATCTACACTCAGTGATCCCTCACCCTCTTTCAGCAAGAGTTGCGCCATATATTGCGGACCTTTCATCCGGGCTTTTGCGACAAGCGACATCTGATTAGGGATAACAAGAGAACTGTCCGCCCTTGTTCCACCCAGAGTTGTCAGGAAATTAAGATTCTGGGTCTGCATTCTCAGGTCGATAACAGCCGACCGCTCCACACTATCAGTCAGGTTCAGCAACTCCCCACCTCCCGAAAGTGAGAAAGCTCCGGGTAACTCAGCGCTGAAACGAGTGATCTGCATCTCTTTCAGATTGCCCTCCGTACCGGCACGTATCACCAAAGGGCGGAAAGGATAGGCCTCCTTGAAGCTATCAGGCAACCCACCGGCAAGAAGCAGAACATCCTGCTTCCCGATCATCGCATTAAAGCGTGCGGTCAGCCGTCCGGTCGTAGGAATATTCACCAACTCCCAATAGGTCTGTGCCGTAAAATTTATTTCAGAATGGGGTGTCAACAGTTTCAAGTCCGGCACCCGGATGACAGTATCATTGGCAAACACACGCCCGGTAAGTGAAGTGACACTTAACCCGGACCGGTCGTTCATCGAAAACTCACGGATGACAGCATTCATATTACGCCCGCGATAATACATCGAATCGAGCCCGATACGTATATCACGCAAAGCAATATGTGACGGATCAAAGCCTTCGGCTGGTTCCATCGAACCCACATCATAATTCACAGAAGTACCCGACAATAAAAAGCTGCGAAGCCCGTAACGCAGATTCTTCAAATCGGCTTCGGCCTCATTGATTTGTGCGTCTCCCACATGGGCTGCCAAACGCATACTGTCTGCCGGTAACTGCATGCTGAAGGAAACATTCTTTAATTTCAAATGGCGTAAATCAACTTTCCAACGAATCTCGCTCTGAGCAGTATCTTTCGGTGTAGCAGTAGTATCATTCAGAAGTAACTGAACATGGGTATCGGATAATTCGGCCCGATTAATAACAGCTACTTCATTGGGTAAATCCACCCCATGGCTTTCGAGTTTAAAGCTGCCTAAAACACCTTTCAGACGCATACCATCTATCAGGTCAGCAGAGTTAACAGTCACCTGACGAAGAGTAATATCATCCACTTCTACTTTTCCACGAAAAAGCGGAAGTGCCTGCACATGCACATTGAAACTTTCAAGTGATAATAATGTATCGGGAGTCTGAATGACCTCAACCCCTCTTACCAGCAAATTTAAAGGAAATCGCAAATCGATACGCCGGACATTAATCTGCATACCGGTCGCTTCGGAAGCATAAGCAGCAGCCTCCTTTCTCAGAAAATTCTGTACGGGAGGAATATAGAGTAATACCATCAGTATCACAAAGAGTATGACAGGAGTAAGCAAAATCCAGCTTACCCATTTGATCCATTTTCGTTTCATGAAGCTTGTGTCTCAATGTAAAAAGTGATACAAAGAAAACAAAATTATCCGGAAAAAGATTAAAGTGACGATGATTTTATATATGAGTAGACTCACAACAATCACCGGGACTGATCCTCTGACGCATACCGGCGCGCTTCTGTCAGCACGATATCTACTTGCTGAAGGGCTTCTTTTGCTTTTCGTACAATTTCGTCCGAAATAGCTTCTCCACGGCGCTGCTCCAACCACGAAAGTAAGGGAAGTACTCCTGAAGCCCCAAGTAAAGTAAACAGAGGCAGCAGCTTATGTGCCATCCCTGCTATCCCATCCACATCCATGGTCCGGACAGATTCTTCCATCCGACTCCGGTTTTTCTCCGTTTCTTCAATAAAAGTTTGAATAATAGCTGAAGCTGCTTCCGAGTCATCCTCGGAAAAAGCCGTCAACGCCCGAAAATCAAGAGAGGTCTCCGTCGACCTGATTGACGAATTTTCAAGGACTTCACCTGTTATCATCGCTAACAATTCCTTCACCGTAAAAGGTTTGTGCAGACATCCCGCAAACCCATATTCCCGGAAATCCTGTTCGCCCATCTCACTACGTGCAGTAACAGCAATAACCGGGATAGCACGTGCCTGAGGAATATTGGATGCACGCAATAACTTCAGCAAATCGAACCCGTTAATGGCAGGCATCTGAACGTCAGTCAGCAATACGTCAAATGAAGAAGTACGAAGTTGTTCTATCAACTCGTCCGGCTGCTGACAGCAAGTAGCTCGAATATTCTGCTGCTCAAGCATAGCCGCGGTCAGTGCCAATTGAATCCGGTCATCATCAATCAATAAAACATGATTTAGCTTTTGGGAGGATATTTCTTCTCTATCACCAGCCTGGTCTGAAACTGAGGTTGAAACAACTGCCTCCTCCTGCTTCTCCCCGACAACAGGACCTACCGGATACAGTGGCAAAATGACAATAAAACGGCTTCCTTCCCCCAGCGTACTTTGCACGCTAATCGAGCCTTCAAGTAACGTCACAAGTTTGTGAACGATAGAAAGTCCCAACCCAAATCCTTCCTCCCCCTGTGCTCCGGGTAATCGGGTAAACTCCTGAAAAATCTTCTCACGATCGCCGGGCGCCATTCCTTTACCCGTATCCGCAACCTCAATGCGGACACTGGATGAATGATAGGTGACATTCAATGCGATATTGCCCTTTACTGTAAATTTCACAGCATTCGAAAGCAAATTATTCACAATTTGCCGGATGCGTAAAGGATCGCTGATAAAACGTCCATCCAACTCAGAATCTATACTGTAGTCCAAAGCTAAGTGTTTGGCATCGGTCAGTGGTTTGAAACTTACACGAATCTCTTCGAACAGTTGTGCCGGATTGAATGTAACCCGGTTGACTTCTGCTTTATTCAGATCCAACCGATGGAAATCAAGCAAATCACTTACCAGTTTAAGCAAATGTTGCGAAGAACTTTTCATATTGTCCAAGTAGAATCGTTGCCTTTCGTCCGTTGTCAACCCTGAAAGCAAATCCGTATATCCGATAATAGAACCCAGAGGAGCTTTAAAGTCATGAGTAATGGCAAGCATTAACTTTTCGCGGGCCTCAAGTAACGCTTCTGCACGTTTATTGGCCTCTTCCAATTCTCTACGGTAACGATTGCTACGGGTAATATCCCGCCAGATCATAATCAAGAAACAAGCAGACAACAATACAGCAGCAACAGCAATTCCTCCGATAGTTCGAGTGGATCTATTGCGAAGCTCTTGCTGTTCGGACGCATTATCCACAGCACGCCGGGTGACTACCTGTTCATAAGTTGTAATCATACTGTCTATGCGAGTGGTCAGTTCCCTGTTCATCCGACGGAGGCGAGCATTATAATTAGGGCGTACTGCCGGCTTTGCCTTCCTCTTGGTTACCGTACGTATACGCTGATGTAACGAGTCAATCGGGTTATAAGATTCAAGAATAGTGTCCGTGGCAAACTCTACTGCTGTATTGACCAATACAGCAGTATCTTCCTTTGAAGGCACAAAAACCTCACCAAGCCTCCTAAAAAAGCCCTTCTTTTTTCGCTTGGTAATAACAGAATCGCGTTTGGTAATGATACGGTGCTGCACACGCTGCTGGGTGATCACCGTATCCTGCTCGGCAATAATGGAATCCAACTCAACCGGAGTAATCATGCTTTCATTCGCTTCATTGATGATCTGAAGCATCCGGATGGTATTTTCATCCTTTTCTTTCAACAGAAGAAGCAAACTGTCCGTCTGTAAACTTTGTACATCATCCGTATCAGACAATTTCTCCATCTCCCTATGTACGAACAACAGAGAGAACAATAATACGACCAGCAACAAAGTATACCCCGCCGCGATCTTTACTTTTGTGAAACGGGAAGGAATAGCCATAACTTATCTTGTTTTATACCTGAAACGTAACCATAACATGACTGCCGCACTGCTTAGGCCGAAAGGGAAAGCCATCCAAACTCCGAACAATCCCCACCCCATGACAAAACCAAAGAAATACCCGGCCGGGAGAGAAATAATAAAATAGGCAATGAAAGCAATCAGCATCATAGGTTTTACATCCGAAATGCCACGCAGGGCATTGGCAAAGTTGATTTGCATTCCGTCTCCAAACTGATAAGCCAGAAAAGGCACCATCAGAACGACTACCATCGCTGACACTTCCGTATTGTCAGTAAACCATCCTCCCACCTGATATCGGAAAAAGAAAACAATGGATAACAATACGATTCCCATAGCCAATATGATATGTGCGCCGGCATAAGCCGTACGTCGCACATTAACGATATCGTTTTGACCTTTGAAATTGCTGACCCGTACAGCCACTGCCGCTCCCATCCCATAGAACATCATAAAAGTAAACTGTGAGATAGTGAGCATCACCTGATGGGAAGCCAGAGCAATAGTGCCCAACCATCCTACCATCACCGTACTCAAACTAAATGAAGCAGTCTCCATCCCCATCTGAAAAGCGACAGGCCACCCCAAAGCATTTAACTGCCGAAACAACGCGCGCGACCATCCTAAACGGATAAATCCCAGTTTATAACGCAAAAAACGACGGCTACTAAAAAAGACCAATACAAAAACCAACACCATGACAATGCGCGAAAACAATGTGCTGATTCCGGCTCCCAATAGTCCCAACTCAGGAAATCCCAGTTTACCATTAATCAGTATATAATTTCCTACAATATTCAGCACATTACCACCCAGAAGTATCCACATAGCTGTCTTGGTATCGGTTATTCCGTCAGTAAACTGTTTGAATCCGTTAAATAACAGCACAAAAATTAATGAAGCAAGCAATATCAGATAGTAGGGTTTGATCAGAGAAAGCAATTCTTCCGGCTGCCCTAACCTTTCCACATTCAGATAAAGAATCGCCATAATTCCGGTTAGCAAAATGCCCACCAAAAGATTGGCAAGCAAGCTACAACGCAAAGCTTGTCCTGCAGCAGCAAATTTACGCACACCATAAAAACCGCCAACAATGGGTGTAAGCCCATACGAGAATCCGGTGCTGAAGATGATAGCCAACGTAAACATATTATTGACGAAGGAAGCCGCCCCCAGTTCATTGGTACTGTGATGCCCAATCATCAAGGTATCGGCAAAACCAAGTACAATCACTCCCACCTGCCCGATGACAATAGGAAGGCCAAGAAGAAATAGTGCTTTATAATGATTCTTATATATAAGTCTCATTCCTGCTCTCCCTTGCTACTCTTATAGTAAAGTACCACTCCATTTTCTTCACGGAATGCGGTTTGTGCCACTGCTTTCAGACGGTCGGCAGTTACAGCACGATAACGTTCTACTTCCTTCTCCATATCTTCTGCTTGTCCGTTCAACTCAAACCATGCAAGATTCGTCGCTACATTCAGATAATTGATATTTCCAAATATCTGGGTAGACTCAAATTTATTCTTCACTTTCTCAAGTTCATGTTCCTGTACCAAAGCAGTTTGCAACTCGTTCAACTCTTCACGTACGGCTGTCTCCGCCTCTTCCAATGATACACCGGCAGCCGGTTTACCACTGATATGAAACAAACCGGCATCAATCGTTCCTGATATATAAGCATCAATACTCGAAAACAATTGTTTTTCTTGTACAAGATGCTGATTCAGGCGACTGGAACGTCCGTTACTTAAAATATCCGATAAAATATCAAATGCATAATAATCGGCATCCAAACGGTCACACATGTGATAAGCCATAAAAAGCGAATCAAGCGGCACATTCCGCTCGACTACCTGGCGACGCTCTCCTGTCTGGACAGGCTCCTTGGGCAACTGCCGTAAAGGAACCTCCCGACGAGGAATGGGTCCGAACCACTTTTCCGTAAGGCTTACGGCCTCTTCAAATGATATATTTCCGGTGACAGCAAGCACAGCATTATTGGGCGCATAAAAACGAAAAAAGAAATCTTTGACCTCTTCCAATGTTGCATTGGCTATGTGGGACAATTCTTTACCAATGGTAGGCCACTGATAGGGATGAACCCGATATGCCAAAGGGCGCAACAAATGCCCGACATCACCATATGGCTGATTGAGACAGCGTTGCTTGAACTCTTCCATTACCACTCCACGTTGCACTTCCAGGCTGCGCTCACTAAAATCAAGACTCATCATCCTATCAGATTCAAGCCAAAATCCAGTTTCCACATTCTGCCGGGGTACAGTGAGATAATAGTTGGTAATATCATTATTGGTCCAGGCGTTATTTTCTCCTCCCGCTAATTGAAGCGGTGCATCATAATCGGGTATATTCACCGAGCCCCCAAACATCAGATGCTCAAAAAGGTGAGCAAACCCAGTATGTTCCGGATTTTCATCCCTGGCTCCCACATTATAAAGAACGTTGAGTGCAACCATTTGCGTGCTGGCATCCTGTGAGTGAACCAGCCTCAAGCCATTGCTCAGAATATGCCTGTTGATCTGCAGCATATTTATTCGATAACAGAAACGTTGATAATCTTCACATCTTCTTCCGGACGGTCACTGCGGTCTGTTTTTACCTGCTGAATTTTATCAACAACATCCATACCTTCTATAACTTCTCCAAAAACCGTATATTCACCATCCAAATGCGGAGTACCTCCGATGGTAGTATAAGCTTTTATCTGCTCAGGAGTAAAATGAAAATCCGGTTGTTTGGCAGCTTCAGCCTCAGCCTGTATAAACAAAGTATCTTGTAAAGCGAAAAGTCCATCCTGATCATTAGCCTTACGCATTTTATAGATTTCTTTCATATGTTTCTGTGCTAAAGCATTAAAAGCCTCAGTCACTTTATTCTGATTCTTCTGCTGTTCCATATTCAGAAGAGTCGAATCACTGAACACTTTTCCGGTAACAATATAGAACTGACAGCCGGATGACTCCTTATTAGGATTTACTTCATCGCCCTGACGAGCAGCAGACAAGGCACCTTTCTTATGGAAATATTTAGGATATACAAACTCTGCCGGAACTGTATAGCCGACATCACCCGAACCTAACATCTTGCCCTTCGGAGCATTTTTCGATTCCGGATCACCGGCTTGCACCATAAAGTCTTTTATTACGCGATGAAACAGCGTCCCATTATACGTTCCGTCTTCAGCCAATTTAATAAAATTATCTCTGTGTTTTGGAGTCTCATTATACAATTTCACTTTGATATCTCCTAAAGAGGTCTCAATTTTCAATACAGTTTCTTTTTCCATGTTTCCATTTTTCTTTTGTCCCGGTTTACAAGCTACTGCACCGCAAACCAGTATAATTAATAATATCCAAAAATTCTTTCTCATAACGCTTTTATTTAATTTAAGTCTGCAAATATACGACTTTACCTCAAAACCTCTTACCTTTGTAGCTCACAAAAAGAGGCAAAAGCTAACATCATGAGATCCATACTGATAGTTGAAGATGATATTACGTTCGGAATGATGCTAAAAACCTGGTTAGGCAAAAAAGGGTTTAATGTATCATCGGTAAGTAACATTGCACGTGCGCAAAAGCACATCGATGCACAACCGACAGATCTGATTCTTTCCGACTTGCGACTTCCCGACCACGATGGCATCCATCTACTGAAATGGATGGGTGATAAAGAACTTCATATCCCATTGATTATCATGACAGGATATGCAGACATCCAATCAGCAGTACAAGCCATGAAATTGGGCGCACAAGATTATATTGCCAAACCGGTCAATCCTGAAGAACTGCTCAAAAAAATAACTGAAGCCCTTCAAGTTAAAGAATCCCCTCTTCCACAGGTAGCCCCACATGGTAAAAGTCCCAAAACCAAACGGGAATCCCATTCCTACCTGGAAGGAGAAAGCGATGCGGCCAAACAACTTTATAATTATGTCAGCCTGGTAGCTCCCACTAACATGTCAGTCCTGATCAACGGTGCCAGCGGAACCGGTAAGGAATATGTAGCTCACCGTATTCATCAGTTAAGCAAACGTTGCGACAAACCGTTTATCGCTATCGATTGTGGCTCTATCCCCAAGGAATTGGCTGCTTCTGAGTTTTTCGGACACATCAAAGGTTCTTTTACCGGAGCACTCTCTGACAAAACCGGTGCATTTGTAGCAGCAAACGGAGGTACCATTTTTCTTGATGAAATAGGTAACCTCAGTTACGAAATACAAATTCAACTTCTTCGTGCATTACAGGAACGTAAAATACGTCCTGTTGGTTCAAATACAGAAATAACAGTCGATATCCGTCTGGTATCTGCAACCAATGAAAATTTGGAACAAGCTATCGAAAAAGGAACATTCCGTGAAGATCTATATCATCGGATTAATGAATTCACTTTGCGAATGCCTACGCTGAAAGAACGTGGAGAAGATATCCTTCTTTTTGCCAACTTCTTCCTCGACCAAGCTAATAAAGAACTTGACAAGCAACTTATCGGCTTCGATGCCAACGCTTCAAAAGCACTTCTTGAATATCACTGGCCCGGCAACCTGAGACAGATGAAGAATATAATCAAACGTGCCACACTGCTCGCACAAGGTAGTTTTATTGGTCTCACAGAACTGGGAAATGAGATACAGGAGACGCAACCCTCAACTCCCAAAATGGCATTGCGGGATGAGGATACCGAAAAAGAGCATATAATGGAGGCGTTGCGACAGACAGGCAACAATAAAAGTCGCGCCGCGCAATTACTTGATATTGACCGCAAAACATTATATAATAAATTGAAACTATACGGAATCGATCTTTAACGAACAGCAAGGTGTGGAATATTTCCACACCCCATTCCACACTTTCCACAGTGTTCTACACTATCCTTCATCTTTATCTTTTTTTTAGCATACTGCAAATCAACCGGTTACATCAGAGCCTTCCTTTCTGGCACAGCATTTGGAAAATACTCTGTACAAGTGTTTAACCAAATGAAAATAAAACTAAGGAGTTAGTTTTATAGTAGTAGCAATGTTTATGTTTGTTTGTGATGGTTTTTAACCTAGACCTTAACATGAAATTAAAAAAACAGACAATCAAAACTTTTAAAAAGCAATAATTATGAAAAAGTTAGTTTTAGTAGTAGCTATGTTTATGTTTGCTTGTGGATCATTCTTTGCCATGGCACAGGATCCGGTGAAAAAAGATCAAAAGAAAGAGGTCAAAGACACTGTGAAAACCGAGCCTAAAAAAGAAGTAGCTGATACAACTGCTACAACGGTCGCAGCACCAGGAGCATTTGCACAGTTTGCCGAATAATAGTAAGCACACTACAACAAAAAAGCCATTCCTACTTCGTCTATTCAGGGAATGGCTTTTTTGCTATATATCTATTTCAAACCCATGCCACAAATTACTATCCGGCACAGGAGCATCGAGTTCTATCAATTCTTTGGATACCGGATGAACAAAACGTACATGCCTGGCATGCAGACAGATACTTCCATCCGGATTGGAACGTGGAGAACCATACTTCAAATCACCTTTAATAGGGCATCCCATCTTTGCCAGTTGGCAACGAATCTGATGATGACGTCCGGTCTTAAGGTCGACCTCAAGCAGGAAGTAATTATCCGAACGGCCGATAAGCTTATAGCTCAGAATTGCTTTCTTACTATTGGGAACCTCCTTATCATAAGCATAACTCTTATTCTGTTTTTCGTTACGTACCAGATAATGTATCAGTTCACCTTCAGGTTGCTTCGGGCAATTTTTCACAACAGCCCAATAGGTCTTTCTGACCTCACTGTTCTTGAACATCTCATTCAGCCGGGATAAGGCCTTACTGGTTTTCGCAAAAATAACAAGACCGCTCACGGGGCGGTCCAGCCGATGGGTTACACCGATAAAGACATTTCCGGGCTTCTGATATTTATCTTTCAGATATTGCTTAACTGTTTCTGAAAGAGGAGTATCACCCGTTTTGTCTCCCTGAACGATTTCGGAAGCGGTCTTGTTAACTACTATAATATGATTGTCTTCGTATACAACGGTCATACCGAATATTACATATTCATACCACCATCAACCTGGATCACTTGTCCTGATACATAAGAAGACATATCAGAAGCAAGGAAAGTAGCCACATTGGCCACATCTTCAGGAGTACCGCCACGGCGCAATGGAATTTTCTTAGCCCATTCAGTTTTCACTTCTTCCGAAAGGCCGGCTGTCATATCAGTGATTATAAATCCGGGAGCAATGGCATTGGCACGAATACCACGAGAGCCAAGCTCCTGTGCGATAGATTTAGCCAAACCAATCATACCGGCTTTTGAAGCTGAATAGTTAGACTGTCCCGCATTACCATGAACTCCTACCACTGACGCCATGTTAATAATGCTTCCTGCTTTCTGACGCATCATAATCGGTGTACAAGCATGAACAAAGTTGAAAGCAGATTTCAGGTTTACGTTGATAACCATATCCCACTGCTGTTCACTCATACGCATCATCAATCCGTCACGAGTAATGCCTGCATTGTTAACCAGAATATCAATACGTCCAAAATCTTTATGAATCTCTTCTACCACCTTTGCAGTATCTTCAAAATTGGCAGCATTCGAAGCATATCCTTTAGCTTTTACACCCATTGCCTCGATTTCTCTCGCTGTGTTCTGTGCATTTTCGTCGATAACAAGATCTGTAAATGCGATATTTGCTCCTTCAGAAGCGAACTTCAAAGCAATAGCTTTACCAATACCACGAGCCGCACCGGTCACAATGGCTGTTTTTCCATCTAATAATCCCATACTAAATTTAAATTATTGATTAATTTTTGTTCTATGTAGTGCACCAAACACGATGTTGGCAACATATCTTTTTCGGGTTTCCATATCCAGGTTCGCCCCGATATGTCCTCGAATATATGGCACCTCGATGCCTTTTACGCAGTAATGTACCAACGCAGCGGTCATTTCCACATCGTCTATATGGAACACCCCTTTGTCTTGTCCTTCCTTCAGCACACTTTTGAAAAGTTGCATTTCTTTTGCATCAAACCTTTTGCGGACTTTCTCCACCCGCCAAATATCTCTGAAGAAGTTGGCACGGAGTGTTCCGTTACGATAAACCACCTCTTTTACTGCATCCAGTCGCGTGTAGATCATCTCTATAATTTTTTTATCAGGAGAGATATCTTTATCTGCCACACGCTTCATCATATCCGACAGAATATCCAGTTCAGACTCTACAACAGCCAAATAGATTTCATCCTTACTTTTAAAATAGGTATAGAGCGTACGCCTACCCTTTTTAGAAGCAAGAGCGATATCATTCATTGTAGTATTCTCCACGCCCATCTTGGCGAAAAGCTGACGGGCAACGTCTACTAACTTGGCTTTTGTTTTTGATACGGTCATAGGTTAATTGCACATTGCTGAATTATTTGTGCAAAAGTAATTCTTTTCTTTCGTCCACACAAGAAAATAAATAAATTATTAACAATTGTACCTGAAAGCACTATGAAAAAAAGTAAAACAGGTCATCGCTGATTTCCAGCAACATAGCATAAAAACAACATTTTTATCGAAAAATAAATATCGAAATATTTGGTAGTTCAAATAAAAGCCGTACCTTTGCACTCACAAAACAGAAACATCGCGGAGTGGAGCAGTTGGTAGCTCGTTGGGCTCATAACCCAAAGGTCGTCTGTTCGAGTCAGGCCTCCGCAACTAAATAGAAGAGAAAGGCTGATAATTAATAAATTATCAGCCTTTCTTGATTTTATATCAGAACCAAAGGGATCATAGAGGATTCATACCTAAAATCTTAGGGATTACCGTTTTATCATTAAGTACCAACTTTAAGACAGTCACCAATAGCTACATTATTCTTAGTACCATCCCCGGATCAGAACAATCTCCCTCAGAAGCATTCATGAGTCCCATTTGTCGGATTACATCCCCCGGTATTGTCAAACGATTCCCCTTAATTACAATTTTGGAAGTAATGTCCACCGGAGTTTCTCCTGCCAAATCCTGTGCATATACCGTACGATTCTCCTTTTCTATTGAGGAAGGAAATACCATCGTCACCTCTTTGAAATACCCCAGTAAACCGACAGGCACATCCCAACGATCAATAGATACGGTCACTACAACTTCTTCTGTTACATATTCACGCCCCAAATTACGCCCTATTGTAACAACAGCTACAGCACCATTGGGATAACGGGACGCCAGCACAAATGGACGAACTTCCAGAGGAGCCCCGGAAACTTCCGGCAATCCCATTCCCCGGGCGACCCGTGCCGGTGCTTCAGCTATCACGTCCGTACCAACCTTACGTCCTTTATTCCAGGTTTCGTTCTCCCATAGCGTCCAATGATCAGTAAGCTTCACGCTATCAATAGCATAAGCTGTATTTCCTACTGAGAAAGGTACTGCTATCCGATGCCATCTGACTCCACGTACTACTTCATCCAAACGTCGCTTTATATCACGCCCGGTCGGTGGAAATACAAAATCCTGTGTCCCATCCGGCAAAGTTCCTGCAAACGAATGACGCATCACACCAATAGCACAACCCAGCCCCACTGCAATATAAGGTTCATCTTCACAGTTGATAATTCCTTTTGCCCCATTAACGGTCTTATAAGGTAATAGATCACAAATACGCTGAATAGTAATCGGCTGCGCCGTAATGTTTTCTACATCATACGTCCGAAAGACATCGCTAAATTCAATAAACTCATTCCGCAAAGCATGTTCTATATATAAATGAGGAGCATACCGTTTGCCCATAGAAGTTAATCTTTTTCTCCATTCTCCATTCCTATCCTCTTTCCCCCAATCCACTTTCCAATAATCAAAACCTGCTTCATTAGCTACCTTTATCCTCCGTTTCCAATATTCTTCCTCAGGAATATCGGCATACTTTTCTGCCTTCTGAGCACAAATCCATCCACCAATACCTTTCCAGCCTTTGCTTTTGATTTTTAAGGATAGCTGCCTTAAACGTTCCACGTCATCTCCACCAAAAGACGGGAAGCGATCCGGACTAAGTTCTACAGTTCCTAAATAAGGATTTGGTGAATCATTAACGCCTTTCGGTATATCCCATGAATCGTCCATTACAAAATAAAGATCTTTCCGGATAGCAGGATAACAATCTACCCAATTCTGATAGGGTCCATCTCCAAATAAATAGTCTTCAGTCATGGCGGCTCTGGTTAGTTCAGTACTTTTATAGCTGACCACATAGCCTTGCAAATTCCACGTACAAAAGTAATCCGGAGCTTTAGATGGAGTATCGGGCACAAGGCTTTTTACTGCACATGGCTGACCTGCAACAGAAATACACATGCTACAAAAAAATAATATCAATAAGTTTTTATGTCGTGTCATATAGGATATTTTTTAGATTAACAAAAACAAATATTGCAAATATAATCATTCTTCTCATCTATCGAACAAGATCATTTCATTCGTTTCATTAAATCTCTCCAAAACGGCAAAATACTCCAATGCCTTACCACTCCAAAAACACGCCATTACTATCGCATTTAGCCCCATAATAGTTTACTGCATAAATGGTAAGTATGTAACAGAAAGTATAGCTTTCCACTTCTGATAACAAAAAAAGATGCAACAATAAACTAAACAGTTCTTTTGCTACATCCTTTTCTTCCTGATATACAATCTATCCACTCAAACTTCTCAAAGCCCGAGAAGCAATGCCTTTTTTATTCGTCTTGAAGTACTAAACACCCTTTTTCCTTCATCGTCACATGCAGCACGGCATCCTCCTTCTTAGGAGTCCAAATCATCTTCTTGCATTCCCCTTTCTGGAGCTCATTACGATGATAAGTCTCACTACCTGTCAAGTGTTCAGTACCAATTGTACATTCATGGACACCCCAGTTTCTGACGCCATCCAGATCCAAATAAAGATAGGGAATTATCGATTGATGAGCATTAAATGTCACGCCATCACCATCAACATAGAGAGCGCGAATCTCACAAGAATCTAAACGTACTTCCCCACTTTGGATATACGTAGCCAAAGAGTCTGTTTTTATCCCGTTTATATTCGTACGCAATCCACGAATGGTATTGGTCAGAAAAGCCAGATTAGCATCCGCTTCTATAGTAAGCTGTAATCCTTTAGCCTGCAACCCCGGAATAAGACATTTCTTTTTCTGTTCAGGAAGATCATAATTAGTCAAATCCAGGCAAATCACCAAAGTATCCGCATCCTGACTGATTTTCAGATATTCAGATTCCGGACTAAATAATCTTGTTTTCCCATCAGTAGATGGCACTACATTCACGCAAGCCTGTTCCAGCCATGCATGACGCGTATCACTTGCATAAACTTTTACGGCACGAACACCGGAAAACTCTGTTTGAAGCAACTTATCCGAAAAAGTAAGTATGTATGAGTCTCTATCAAACTTTTGGAAAGAAATATAAACGACACCTGCCATTAGTATCACGAGTACCGAAGCAAGTATGCCAATAAATATATATGTAGTACGTTTCATAAGATTCTATTTTTTTATTTTTGTTTCATCATAAAGTTACGATACATAACCAGCAGCTCTTCATCCGAAACTCCCAGTGTGTAGAGTTGACGAAATACGTGCTCAAGTTCATCCTTCAAGAAGGTCTCCCGGCGAAGTGAAAGAATCAGATCTTTGGCACCGGCGGAAACAAAATAACCGATACCTCGTTTATTGTAAATGATATTCTGCGACTGAAGATAGTCGAACGAGCGCATGGCCGTATTGGCATTTACCTCTACTATAGCTGCATACTCCCTTACGGAAGGAATACGTTCCTCCTCCTGATACTGCCCGAGAAGTATCTCATCACAGATTCGATCTGCTATTTGCAGATAAATGGCTTTACTCTCTTTAAAATTCATAAACGTAAGAGTTTGTTACATTCGATTAATAATCTCAGATTCCTTGAAACGGAAATACGAAAGTGTCCAATTGACCAGTGTAAAGAGTATTGCTATTGCTGAAAGACAACCAAAAGCTGCTTCCTCACTAATATCCGGATTGAAGTTTATGTGATCCGACCATATCAATTTAGCAAATCCGCCAACAATTAACACATAGGCAATAAAAATAATCATTCCTGCTGAAAATGTTTTGACAAAAGAATTCTTAGGCCAGACAGTACTCCCTAATACAAAACAAGACTGAAAGAAAAAATAGCCTGCTATCATCAATACAAACGTATAGGTATGCCTGAACACCGTATAATAACCTGTATTATCACCAAACAAATGAGACAGCGGAGTAACCGCAATCGCATCATTCTCCGGATAAGCTAACGAATACACCAATATCTTTGTATAATCCGCCAGCTTATAGGTAATCAGAAAAACGATTAAGAAAACAACCGTAAATACCAGCCAGCGGGAAAAGAATTTTTCAAACGAAGTGGCAGGAGTCATAAGTACAGAGAGCCGCCCTGTTTTCGATTTCATCCTTTCCATCGTGAACGAAGCACTCAGGCAACCAAACACCCAAAGCCCCCATATAAAAATCATCAGATTAAAACTCCAGGTTATATCGCTATCCTGACTGGCCCGATAACTTAAATATCCATTCCATATCATTATCGCCGCCATGGCACCATACATCAACGCGACACGGAGCAGATTTGACTTCCAGTTCTCGATCATCTCTTTACGGCAGAGATTCATAAAACGTGTTTGGCTGAAAAAAGTATCTCTTATCATAATTCTGTTTGTTTAGTGTGGAACAATGCAGATATCCTTTCGGGAACTGCCAAGGTAGCGTTAAAAAGTAATTCAAGATTGATCTCCGAATCCTCGCCCGATTCATTAGGCAGAAGCAAGAAATTACCTTGAATAGACGGAGCGGAATATAAAGAAGATTGAAGCAATGTCCGGTCGTCACTCTCAGTAAAAAGCAGTTTATCACAAATGCCCATTACAGATTCGTTCAGTAGCACCCGGCTATTGTCCATAATCAGCACATGGTCCAACACCTTATCAATGTCACGCACCTGATGTGTAGAAATCAAGATCGTTTTATCATCTGTCATACCCGAAGCTATAAACTTCCGGAACTGGCTCTTACCCGGAATGTCCAGTCCATTGGTCGGCTCATCCATCAATAGTAAAGACGTATTTGTAGCAAGCGCAAAGCTCATGAACACTTTCTTCTTCTGCCCCATAGAAAGCGCTCCCAGATCAATATTGATATCCATCTCAAAATAGTGCAGATATTTCACCATATCCTCTTTACTGAAACGAGGGTAAAACGGACTGTTTAACTCTACATAGCTAATTAGCGAAACAGGGGGAAGGTCAAACTCTTCAGGAACCAGGAACATATCCTGCAATGTAACCGGCAGGCGACGGCGCACATCAGTACCGTGATAAAGCACACGACCACTTTTGGGTGTGAGTAGACCACTCATGAGATAGAGTAGTGTAGATTTACCTGCACCATTTTTGCCGAGCAATCCGTAAACTCTACCCTTCTCAAGTGACAGAGAGAAGTCATGCAATACGGCACGCTTCGATTTACGATAAAAAAAAGAAAGATTTTCTGCTGTAATCATCTTCATTTATTTATGAGTTTATGTGTATTAGTATAATAGTACACCGCAAAAGTAGACAAATATATGAATACTACAACAAATTCAGCAATATTTTTTCAAACTTTCTTATACAATTCTTATAATCAACACTATAAAGAAACACATTTTATATATACAAAGAAGAGAATAAGATCAACGCAAAAACTGAGAAGCATATGTCTCACTAAATATAATAAGGTGAAAAACAAGCAGACTTATAATTAAGCAAAGGTAGCGGAAAGCACTATAAAAAAGGAGGAGCTAAGAATCACTCTCCACTCCTCCCACACGACAAACAACTAAAATTATTACTATTTGATGCCATCCAATGCACGTTTAGCAGTAGCATTAGCGGGGTCTATAGCCAGAATTTTATTCCAATACTCCTTAGATTCAGGAAGTTTGTTAGCCACCAGATAATAATATCCCAGATAACTGTAACACTCAATCAGTGCAGAGTTATATCTCGGATCGTTTTTGTCAACCAAGAATGTGGCTACCTCTTCATAATAAGGTTTAGCCAATCCCTGAGTGGTTTCCGGATCTAACGCAGAATTGGTGCGTGCCCTCCAGAAGTTACCCAAATAACTATCCGGAGCCACTGTAGCAATTTCAGTAAAAATAGAATCGGCAGAGAGAAGAGCAGCCCTCCGCTCATCTAAAGAAACCGTCAATGTATCCGATTGCGTACCCTTTTCGTAATAAAGCTTTCCAATCTGGAACTGTACGTCAGGGGTGCGCTTATCGGCACTCAACGATTCGCTATATTTTTTATAGGCTTCTATCGCCTTTGTAAATTCATTGTTCAATTCATAAGAAGAAGAGACTTCACGCCACAAATCTGTTTTACTCGGATCGAGTGTGATTGCCTGCATATAAGCATCCACCGCTTGATCATACTTTTTCACAGCATTAAGCAAATGGCCGAAATACATATAGTCAAGATAAGAAAAATCGGCCTTATCAGACTCTTTAAAGAAAGCATCTGCTGCTTTCATAGCTTCATCATAGCGTTTCAAGTCGGTATAGTTATACATAGCCAAACGGTTGAATGCGGCATCACGCGGATTCTTCTGCAATCCCATCAGAGCTATCTGTAGCGACTTCTCAAAATCATGGTTCAAAAAGAGCGCAAAAGAGTACTTCGTCAAATCATCTTCCGTTGCTTCCGGAGTATTGATGAATCGGGCATAAGCTTCAGCCGCTTTATCAAACTTATTATTCAAATAATAAATTTCAGCCAGTTTCTTATCGGCAGCAACACTCGAAAGATCAATGCTCTTCAGCTGTTCCAGTTTCTCTATGGCAAGTTGTGGGCTGGCAGCCTTATACACATCAGCGAATTTCAAATAGGCCTCTTTATAATTAGGATCGAAATAGATAGCCTGTTCGTAAAGCTGACAAGCTTTTCCGGCATCTTTCTTAGCTACGGCTATATCGCCTTGCAGCACCGATACCGCAGCCGATTTGCTGTCAGCCTTTTGTCCAAGAGCGGCATAAGTTTCCGCTTCACTAATTTTACCAGCTTCCAGATATGCCTGACCAATAGCAGTCAGAAGATCGGTATTTTTTTTATTTTTCCCTTTCAGCAACTGTGCGGCTTCTTCGGAAGCCTGCGCCGGGTTGGTCTGAATCAATTCTTTTACTTTGGCAACCTCGCTGTGCCAATCAGCATCCGCCGATTGCGCAAAAAGCGGACCGGCTGCTACAAATGCTCCTACTAAAAACAGTTGAAATCGTTTCATTGTAATTCAATTTTAGTTATTATTCGTCTTTCACGTCCACAATACGAACCGGCTGGGTAGCCGGAACGAGTCCGGACTTTAATATAATCCGCTGCCCTCTATCAGAAGTGAGAAAAGAAGCGAATCCCCAGGGCAGTGCATTACGGGGATCGTTCAGTAATACATAAATAGGGCGTGCTAACGGATAGTTTCCGTAATACAGATAAGCTTGATAGGGCTTGTAACTGTTCTGCGGGGTAGCTATATCGTCTGCACTTACTGACATCACTCTAATCTCATCACGGAAAGACAAGTTTGTGGTATCACTCCGGTTTCCAAGCCAATTGACGCCAATCACTCCGATAGCATCGGGTGTACGTGCTACGTAATCAATCACTTGCTGATTTGTCCTCAGAGCCTTTACATCTTTATCGGATAAAGGAGCTCCTTTGCAGATGGAGTCAACTGCAAAACGTACCGTGCTTGAGTTCTTATTATCAAATACGAGTTGGATATCACCCAGCTTTGAGGTAGGATAAAGCTCTTTCCATGCATGTACCCTTCCTGTCAGAATACGCCGGATATCACGCACTGAAATCAGGGTATCTGTATTTTGCCTGTTGACAATCAGGGCTAATCCGTCAGTAGCCAGCTTTATTTCCCGAGGGAAGAATTTCCGGCTGTGGAAAGAATTCATCTCTTCGGGAGTCAATGTACGAGTGGTAATAGCCAGACGCACACTATCCTTCAGAAGCTGATTGATAGCGTCTACCTCAGTAGTATAACGGGGAACAATTCCGGCCAAAGGAAATAATCCCTCGAATACATCGATTTCCTCTTGAACAATGGGTTGAAAACTTTCGTCAGCGGTAATAGCTATTACTCCCGACGTATAAGTATCCGTCAGTCCGTCCTTGGGTTTTGAATTACAAGCAGATAATACAATCAAAGACCAGGCACTGATTAGCCAGAATTGTTTCTTAGTCATAATTACTGTAGTTTAAAGACAATAGGAACTGTGAAATTTACTGCCACGGCCTTACCGTTCTGTTTTCCGGGAATCCATTTAGGCATCGATTTGATAACACGTATGGCTTCCTTGTCGCAATATGGATCCAATGAACGTGCGATAGTTACATCCCGCACCTGTCCATCCTTACCAACCACAAAACGACAGATCACCTTTCCTTGTGTACCATTCTCGGCAGCAATGGTAGGGTATTTCAGATGTTCACCGATATACCTCATCAATTCTGTGGTTCCACCGGGGAATGTAGGCATCTGTTCTACCATATCGAAAACTTTTTCTTCGGCCGGCTCTGCCTGAGTAACCACTTGTTTCAAATCGGCAATATCCTTACCGTTTGCTTCATCGTTACCCTTCACGTCGGCAATGGATATAGCGACTTTGGTTTGTGTGAGTTCTTCCTGGCTTTTAATCTCATCATCCTCATGTACCTCCTCATCTTTTTTAATGACTGGAGCGGTAAACTTGATAGAACTCTTCAAAGCAGGCGGGGGTGGTGCCACCGGTTCTACTCTCTTCATCTCTTCCTGCTTTATTTCAGGCTCCTCCAATTGCGACAAGGTGGTGACTTCCGTCATTACCTCTTTTTGCTTCGGAGTGGCCATCTTGATTAAAGTCGGAAGACTAAAGCCCACTAAGGCGATTATCAACACAATAACCATTGCCACATTGTGACGTTTGGGTGAATCAGCACGCATTTTATACGCACCATAAGCTTTATTTTTGCCTTTAAAAATCAGCTCACACCATTCAAAAGAAGTTAAATCTATTTTTGCCATTTTAATTTTCTATTTTTTGGTGTTACATTTTATTCGGCAATATTCTGTGAAAGCTCACCCTTACTTTCAAAATTCTTCACCAGAAATTCGTCAGCTTCGGCAATGTCCGTTATCACATATTTACCAATATTACATATCTGCATTTCATCGAGAGCGTCAATCAGATTTGCATACGATGCATTATCCATCGCCTTGATGATGACTGTAGGCGTATCCTTTCCACTCTTTATTTCGGAAAGTTGCTTCGTAAATTCATCGTCTGATATCTTAAGTTCCAGCTTCTTCTGTTTCAGATCATTTACCTGTCTGACAGCAGCAGCATTCTTCTTCAGAAGTATTGCCCGTAATCCATCCGGTTTATACGACGTCTCTTTCAGAGAAGTATAATCCTTGTAGTTGGGTTCTCCTTCATAATAATATAGTTTGTCATCGGGTCCCAACAAGAGCGTGATTGCCTGTGAAGCTTTCACCTTGCTTTGCTGTTCTTCGGTGATGTTTTTATCATTGCTCGGCATGCTTATCTCCATCGTCTGAGGTTTGCTCAACGAGGTACAAAGCATAAAGAAAGTGATCAACAACATATTCATATCCACCATAGGCGTAAAGTCTACGCGAACCGTCATCTTCTTCTGTTTGCTATTCCCCTTCTTTTTACCGCTTTCTTGTACTTCAGCACTCATAGTTGTTCGTTTTTAGTTTTCAGAAGTCGTTTTCAGAGAAGTAATCAGGTTATACCGATTCTCCCTGAGGTCCTGAAGTGAATTCATAACATTTTTAATCACAGAATAAGGAGTATCCGCATCAGCCTTGATCGCAATACGCAAATCAGAATTCACAGCACGTGCATTACGCACCCATGACTTAAACTGATTATCAAGACTATCACAAGGAATACCTTCGTTCTTCAGTACTGCATCCTGCTTTTCAGTCGGCAAGTCAAGATAAGTTTTCATGTTTTTCATCGGCACTCCGAAAGTGGATGCCAACATGAATTTCTTTTCCTGTTCCGGAGTGAATGTGACGCCATATTCCTGTCCCATGCTCTCCAATACCGCTTTCAAGTCGGACTGCTTGTCCATACTCATAAATATCTTTCCGTTCGGATCAACCAATATCTGAAGGATATTCTTTTCCGGAATCTTAATTTCCGAAACTGAGGCGGGTGTAGTCACTTGTACTGGCTCTTTCTTCACAAATGTAGAAGTTAACATAAAGAAGGTAAGCAACAGTACCGTAACGTCACTCATCGCCGTCATGTCGATGAACGTACTTTTCTTTTTAATTTTCGCTCTGCCCATTATTGTCAGAATTTAGTGGATTCCAGATTATTTATGAGTAGCTGCAAAAGTCTGCACAATAGAGAAGCCTACCTCGTCAAGGCTGTAAGTCAACTTATCGATTTTGTTTGTATAGTAGTTATAAGAGATAACTGCCAACGCACCGGTAAGGATACCGAAAGCTGTATTAATCAAAGCTTCAGAGATACCTTGTGAAAGAGCCATTGAGTCGGCAGAACCACCGGCAGCCAAAGCGGCAAACGAACGGATCATACCAATAACCGTACCAAGCAATCCCATCAAAGTACCCAATGTGGTGATCGTACCGATAATCGGAAGATTCTGTTCCATCATCGGAAGTTCAAGCGCAGTAGCTTCTTCCAGTTCTTTTTGGATAGCAAGCAGTTTCTGATCTTTCGAAAGAGAAGAATCATTCTCCATTTCTTCGTACTTCCGCAATGTAGAAGTAACGACATTTGCTACAGAACCACGCTGTTTGTCACAAACTTCCTGCGCCTTACGAAGATCTCCTGCCGATAAGGCATCCTTGATGTTAGAAACGAATTTAACCAAAGAACCTCTACCGAAAGCAGAGCGAAGAGCAAAATAACGTTCAATGCTCAATGCCAATACAGTCAGCAATAAAGTTTGAATAACAGGCACAATCACTCCACCTTTGTAAATAGTCCCCATAAAGTTTCCCGGAAGTGGGTGATTGTTAGGATCATTGTTCATAAAGTTCGTGGGATTTCCCAAAATGAAATGATAGATACACACTGCTATAATGAAACAGCAGATAATAACCAATCCGGCATTCTTGATACCTACAATCTTAGTCGACTTTTTTTGAGTAGTTTCCATAATAAAGTTTTTTTTGTTAAAGAATTTGTTATTAAGAATTAAAGTAAATACGATTAGACACACCGCAGTCCGCCCCCTACAGCCTCATGCTAAAAATGAGGCTGCATTGTCAAACACAGCGAGTATATAAGATTGGGAATTTAAATAAGGATACGTCTTAAAGCAAAGATGTAGTAGTGACAGCTTATGGACGCATAATGTGGATCCTTATCCGAATAATAAGATTTACTTTGGTCTAATACCAACAAATTCTCTCTCAACAGGCACAATTTACGCATTGTGTCATTAAAAAGGTCAGAATCCTCAAGAATTCGACGAAGACGGAGATTATTAGTAGAAGAATATGTTTCAGAAACAGGTTTGAAACCTAATTCAACATCGGAGACAGACAAAGTTTGCGATTTATCAAAACCGGCAAAATCGCTACCACACCGATAAGAGTAATTAGCATCCAAAGAAGAAGATGAAACCTGGCAAGAAGTAACTGGGTTATGAGAGCATTCCATAATATTCAATGCATTGCCACTTATGCTAAAGGATAGCATCAGTAGAACAAACATCAATATGAATTTTACAGAAGTTTTCATCGTTCTATTTTTATGGATAAACTCTCTTTTCGATTTTCGTGGCAAAAATAGTAACTTATTGTATAGTGTCACCATATTTCACATCTTTTAATTGCTAAAAATCGAACTCTACCATTAAAACACTCACAGCCGGCTTTTGTTTTAACTAAAAGATTCTTTCTTTTATATAAAAGATTAATCAAAGTAAAAAAGATATAATGCAAATAAGTGATCCCCGCTTCTCCAAGCGCATGTCCCTCTTAGCTTATACCCAAAAACAAGTCATCCCCTCGTGTCTTCTGACCCGAGGGGATGAACTCTCTGAAAAAAACGGCGACTACCTACTCTCCCACTGTTACGCAGTACCATCGGCGTGATCAGGCTTAACTTCTCTG
>NZ_JAFKPJ010000025.1:0-49103 GCF_019633765.1 Bacteroides sp. 11BF | reverse complement strand
AAAACTGATACCCGTAAGTATCATTCCAACAATTATCTATGCGACTTCATGTCGCACCCACGGCGTATCAAGATGATGAATTGCCACACACCGTTTCTGTGCGTTCACACCCGTTCCGAGCATGGAGGTGGAGCCGAACAGCACACGCACCGTCCCGGCGTTCATGGCATCTATCACCGCCTTCCGAGCCTTGTCGGTCTTGCACTCCTGAATGAAGCGCACCTCGCTTGGCGGTATGCCGTAGTCCTCCGTCAGTTTGCGCTTGATTTCCGAATAGACGTTCCACCCATCGCCCGGCTGGTAAGTCCCCAAGTCAGAGAAAACGAACTGCGTGCCTTTCTGCGCGTCGTATTTTTGATAATACTCCGCGATTATTTTGGCACAGTGGCTCGCCTTGTTGTCGGGGTGGTCTTCGTAATGCGGGTCTATCATGCGCATGTCGAGTGCCATCTTCCGGGCATAGTCCGTGGCGATAAGCATCTTCGCCTTTTCCTCCGTTTCCGAAAGCGGCAGTCTGCCCAACAGGGTGGCGTCGCCCGTCTTGGCGAATTGCATCAGCTTCTGTATGAAGTCCTCCTGCTCCGGCGTGGGCGGTATGTGGTGCAGTATCTCGTTTTTGTTGGGACGGTCCACGCCCACATCCTCCGCCGTGCGGTAGTCCGTGATTTCATTATAGAAGGCGGCAAGCTCCGGCACTTTGATGAAGTAGCGGAAACGCTCCTTCTGCACCACGTTGTTCGTCACGTTGAACTCAAAATCCGTTGTCTTCTTGGCAAATATCGCCGACCACGCATCAAAACATCGAATGTCCTGCCGTTCCAGCTCCTTCGGGCGCAGGTACTTGAACAGCAGGTACAGCTCAGTCAGCGAGTTGCTGATAGTCGTGCCGGAGAGGAAGGTCGCCCCCAAGTCCTTGCCCGTGCGCTCCTGTATGGTGCGGATAGCAAAGAGCATGTTCAGTGCCTTCTGGCTTCCCTCGCTGTTCCCCAATCCCGCCACACGGTCGTGGCGCGTGTTGAAAGTCAGATTCTTGAACTGGTGCGATTCATCAATGAAAATGTGGTCGATGCCCATCTGCTTGAAGTCCACCACGTCGTCCGTGCGTGACTTTATGGCGTGTTCCACCTTCTCCAATTTCGCTTCAAGGTTATGCTTGCGCTTCTCCAGACCTTTCAGCATCGCCCGCGATACGTTCTTTCCCTGCTGGCGCAGCACTTCGAGGTTTTCCTCCACCGTGTCAAGCTCCGCTTGCAGGATGCGCTGCTGCAACTCCGGCGACTGCGGTATCTTGCCGAACTGGTCGTGCGACATAATGACACAATCGTAGTCGTTGTTCTTGATGTTGTTGAAGAAACGCACGCGGTTGGCGGTCGAAAAGTCTTTCTCCGAAGCGTACAGAATCCTCGCGTTGGGATATGCCGCTTGATAGGTGGCGGCAATCTCCGCAACATTGGCTTTCAGCCCGATAATCATCGGCTTGTGCGCCAAGTTCAGACGCTTCATTTCATGCGCGGCGATGCACATTATCAGCGTCTTGCCGGTTCCACAGGCTAAGCGCAAAGCGCCTTGCCGTCCTTTCGGACGGTAGGTTTCTAAACGCTCGCCACCGAACCGTACGTACACGTCTCCATGTATACGGCTCTCCATGGTTATTTTCAGTCTATTTCTTTTCATGAATCTTACGATAACAATTTTCACATACTGCTATTGTTTTTCTCTGTCTGGCAATCATGAAGCGTTCCCACTCCTGTTTGCCTTTCAGGTCTTTTAGCTTGCGGACATGCACCATTCTAAGGTTGTCCTCCGCTCCGCAATATTCACATTCACGGGCTTTCAACCGAGCCATAAGGCTGGTACTTTCAGTCCCGCGATAACTGGGCATGATATGCGCATTGTCAATACGCGCGTCTTTTCTCTGCTTGAACCCTCCATGATAAATAGTACGTTCCAACATTTCGCCCTTGTTGTTTTCATACCTTACTGTAAAGACTTTATTCCGGCAATATTTACGGATTATTTTCCTTACGGTTGATTCATACTTGGATGATAATGTTTTATACATACTCTCTTTCATGTAGTAATAGAAACTATTGAGAATGTTGACATTGTTTGCAATACAGTAGTAGTTATAGATTCCCCGAATTTCCGAATTGTATCGGTTGAGTATTTCAAGGTCATCATTACTACGGAGATACGGGCGTGAGGTCGATTCCCATGCTTCCTTGCCATTCTTGATTATTATGCGCATCGCATTATAGTCAAGCAGTTTCTTTCTCATAACCTCATAAGGCAGGAGAAGAACCACTTTATGGTCAAGTGAGCGTATGGGGATTCCTCTGAAATCCTTTCTCGTCTTGTCCGTACTGCGGACTGTAACATCAAAGCCGAGAAATTTGGCTGCGTCGTGTGAGTTGGTGATTAACGTCTTTTCATCCGAAAGTTCGAGTTTCAACGTATCTTGCAGAAAGGTCTTAATGTCCCCCTTTGCTTTTACACAGTCCTCTTTACTTCCGATTACGCAAATCAGAAAATCATCGGCATAGCGTACATACCTCATGCGTTTGAAGTTTTCGTCCATGTCAAGAGTTGCAGGAAGTTGTTGCATCTCACGGTGGAGAATGGCTATCTCCTTGCGCAATGCTTCTTTCTTCTGCTCGTCTGTTTCATTCTTCAGTTTCTTTACACGTTTGTCCTTACGATTTGCAACCCTTTTATATTCGGGGTTGCGTACACGTGCTTTACCTTTATTGAAGACGTTTATGTAGTTCCGCATAAATTTATCGAGTTTGTCAAGATAAATATTCGCCAAAATCGGACTTATTATGCCTCCCTGCGGTGTTCCGATATAGGAATTTTTGTACTCCCATTGTTCCATGTAGCCTGCTTTGAGGAATTTACGTATCAGTCGCAGGAAACGCTCGTCATTGATTCTTTCAGCAAGGATTCCGATTAAAACATCATGGTTGATGTTGTCAAAGAAACCCTTGATGTCTCCCTCGATGAACCAACGTGCTCCCGTACCTCCCTTTTGTAAGGAAGCCATAGCCGTATGACAGCCACGGTGTGGTCTGAATCCATGCGAGCAGTCTTCAAAATGACCTTCGTAGATGGATTCAAGAATCATCCTTACAACTTCCTGTACAAGTTTGTCCTTAAAGGCTGGTATGCCTAAAGGACGTTGCTTGCCATTCTTTTTGGGAATGTAAATTCTCCGTGCAGGGCACGGACGGTAACTTTCGTCTTTCAACTGTCCAATGATAGAGTGAATGTGCTTTATGCTCATTCCGTCTATGGTCTGCCCGTCTGTGCCTTTCGTATAGTTGCCCGCATTCTGCGACAACTTTTGATAGGCAAGTGCGTACAGATTTTCATTGAACAGCAGTCGGTAAAGCCGTTCAAACTTGTAATTAGGGTCTTGGCTGTGCCCAGCCAGACTGTTTAATACATTTGCTGAATCTCTCATAATGTCTCACACATCATTCGTTAAACATATTAAATAATAACTCACTGTCTCCCTTCGCCATGTACAAGGCTTTCCCTTGCTCGGACTACTACGGAGACTCTGTTGTCATATAGGATATTCAGAGGGCAAACCCCATAGCCTTTCGGCATTCCTACTTAGACAATCCCCATTTAGACATATAGTAACATAGCTCAATAGATTGTCGGATGCGATTTTCGTCCTTTTCCGCTTATTGCGGCTGTTCTGCAATCGGTTTTCGGCTCTCGTACTTGAGGTAGGAAAGTAGAAGTATTGCAGCCCGACGTTTGTAACTATCTTCCGTCGGGGTTTACCAACTAACAACTCGGACTGTCGTTCAAACAGTATAGTCTTCATCCTCATATCTATCATTTCATTTAGACATTCAGTAGCAGCATGATAGTTAGCTGACTTATGCCGTTTCCAACATGCGACACTCCCCACCGCCTTTCGGCTAAGTGGATAAGTTGGCTAATGACCGGCGTTGAAAACCCTTGCCGGGTAGGTTGCTAAGCCTACATTTACTATATGCCCTTATGGGCGCAGAACCTCGTGGTCACAAATTCCGCCGCCGTTCTGTTTCAGCATCCAGACGCAATCCATCTGCGAGGGATAGACGCTCCTGATGCCCCGGCTTGCCAGCCCTTTCAGATTGAGGTCGGGAAAAGTCTGATGCGAGCCGTCATACTTCGGGCGCACGAAACAGTTGAACTTGCGGTTATACATCGTCGTCAGCCGCTCCTTGAACTGTGGCGACTGCTCTTCGAGCCATTCGGAGAAGCCGTTTCGTATCTCGTCAATCTTGGCGTTGGCGAGCTGTATTCCCTCGCTGTCGCGCACCTTGATGTCGTTGCCATGCTCGTCCCTGCCGATGGACTTCATCATGTCGGGACAGGTGTTGTGCAGGGCGTGTTTCAGAAGGTGCATGCCGTCATAGTTACGGTAATACCCCTTCACCAGAAACTCGTCCGTGATTTTCATGGTGCGGTAGCCGCACGCCACCGAAAACTCGTCCATGCTTGCAGAGTAGGCGATTTTCACCTCCGTGTCGAACAGCCGGCTCATGTAGGCGGCATAGACACCCGTCGGAATCCAGCGTTCCCCGAAATTGAAATCAAGGTCTTCAAAAGCGATGCGCGGCGGTTCGGCATCTTTCAGAGCCTCCAACGCCTGCTTCACCTCCGGCATACGTTCACTTTCGGGGTTTTCGCCCATCCAAGCCTCTATGCGTTCCGCTTTCTCTATCACGTTTCCGGCAATAAAGCGGTCCTTAATCTCGTAACCGGTTACGAGCGGATTGTAATAGATGCGCCCTTGCAGGGCTGTGAGCAAATCCTCCGCCGTACTGTCGGTTATCTCCCGCATATAGTCGAGATCGACAGTGCCGAACTTGTTGAGCGACGCGGACAGTGCTTCTTCGGGTGAGCCGACGTTGGCATGGCTCTCCACGGAGAAGGAAACGGGACGCTCGAAGATGTCCGCCTTGACAAACTTCCCGTTCTCCGCCCGTTCCAGCGAAAGGATGTCACGCCCGCCCGCGTCCATCATCACTAACTTCACGTTCTGCTTGGCGTTGAGGTTGCCGTAGCGCATGACAAACTCATCGTAACAGGTGTTTAGATGCTCTCGCCACGGGACATTTGCTTCATGCAGGTTCGATTCATAGCGGTACAGCCGCTCGTAGGCGTCACGGAGTAAAACATACTGTAACGCCTTCTCCTTCTGGTAGCCTTTCAGGTCGAGCGGCTGGAATGTCGCCCCGTATGGCGTGATGTCCTTCAGGTAGCCGATGTTATGACGCCCCCTGTCAGCCACCAGCGACCCTTCGCGCAGGTGCATCTCCGGCGTGCGGTGGTAGGCACGCGGCGAAAGGTCCACGACTTCTTCCTTCGGCTTCTCCGCTTCGATGTCGGGGAAAAGGGAGGTCGCCACCGCTTCCGGTGGGGTATCTGTAACGGCAGGTGCGGTGACTGCTTCCGGCTGTGTTTCCTCCTGCCGTGGTTGCTCACGGGGAGTGTCCGGCACGGCTTTCACTTCCATCTTTTCCGCCGCCGCTTGTTTCTCGTTATGCTGCCTTGCCAGTTCCCGAAGTTCCTTCCTGCGTTCCGGCGTCAAATCCATCATCATCTCGTAGAAGCCGTTGATGGGAGGATTGGTATCCCAGTCCAACGTGGCATAGATGTCGTCCGGGTCGGCAGGCTTGGCGGTGTTCTCCGTTTTAGCCTCCTTGTTCTCTGTTACAGTCTTAGGGGTGGTAGCCGTCGGCACAGCCGTAACATTTTGTGTGACATGCACCTGTGGCTTGGGTAGAACGCGCCTTGCCGAGCTTTCCTTTTTCGCCTCCTTTTTCTTTTTGGCGGTTTTCGGTTGTTGGCTGACTTCTTCCGTCATCCCCCAGAGATCGAGCAAGGATAGCTGCACACCGTCAGAATATTTCGGACGTGGCTCTATCTCCGGCTTTTCATCTGCGGGTTGCGGCTTTTCTGTCGGAGTTTCCACCGTCTGCGCCGAGGATACTGTTTCCAATTTTATGGCAGGACGCTCTACTTTATTTTGAACGGCAACTTTTTCTTCCGTTCCTGCCTGCCGGATTGAACCCGAATACAAGCGCATGGCAAGCCTGTAATGGAAATCCTCGTCGAGCATACGGCGCAAATCCCCGGCGATGCCTGCTGCCTTGCCCTCGTGCAGATAAACCATAGCGGGCTTCCCGTAGGGGTCTGTGTCAAGTTTCGCCATCGTATGCACGATGCGTTCCGGGTGGTGGATGAAATAGGCGTTGTCGGTCAGGGCGGTTTTCGTGTCCGTCTGTATCACGGTCATCAGCCGCTCGTCCTGCGACATTTCCTTCTTGCTGAGGTTCTTTTGCAGGACAATCAGGTCACTGCCCACCTCCGTGCCCGCGTTGTCCGTGAACAGGTTGTTGGGCAGGCGTATCGCGGATACCAGATTGGCCTGACTGAACAGCTCGTTACGCACGGAGGTCTTGGTGCTATTCAATACCCCTTGCGAGGTGATGAACGCCACGATACCGCCGTCACGCACGGCATCCAGTCCTTTGAGAAAGAAATAGTTGTGGATGGTTTTCTGGGCGGAGCGTCTGCCGAAAGAGTCGCTCCGCTGAAACTCCGCGTCGAACACGGCAATGTCACCGAACGGAATGTTGGACACCGCCAAGTCGAAATAATTGTTGAACGGTCTTTCGATTTTCTCAAAACCGCAGGTGCGCATTTTCTGGTCGGGATAGAGATGCCTCAAGATTGTACCCGTGAGCAGATCCTTCTCGAAAGCCATCACATCCGCATTGGGGCTGTGCCGCAGCATGGAATCCACGAACACGCCGACACCTGCCGACGGTTCGAGCATACGGGCGGGGCGGACGCTGTAATCTGCCAGCACGTCCGCGATGGTGTCGGTTATCTCTTTGGGGGTGTAGAAAGCGGTCAGCACGGACGCTTTCAGCGAATCCACAAACCGCTTGTACTCTGTTTCGTCCTTGCTGTTCTCACGGATAAGCCTGTGCAGCTCCACCGTCGGGGCGAACAGTTCGAGGTCGGATTTCGCCCACCGGACGGCATCCGTCAGTTCCTTTGCAGGGTTGAGGATACATTTCAGACCGCCGAAACCGCAGTACCTTTGAAGTATGGCACGCTCTTCGGTTGTCGCTGTCCTATTTTCCCTGTCAAGGATGAATGCCGTCCGTATCGCCTCGATGTTGTCCCGCAGTTTCTGTTTGCGGTTAAACGCCATATTCGTCTAAGTAAAGGACGGTTGCTCCCGTCAGCTCCGTGTAGAGCAGGTCGTAATCGGAAGACAGGGCGAAATTGTCATCCGAGAGGTCATAGACGGAGAACACGTTGCCGACAAGCGGCAGCAGTTTCAGGACAAAGGCTTCACGCTTCTCTTCCGGCACTTCATCGGCAAACTCGTTTTCCACGACTTCGCGGAGGATGGCGTAACGGGAATAATGCAGCCCGCGCAGCAGCGTGTCCATCGCCAGTTCCTGCGCACCATCGGCGGGATAGCCTTCAAGCCGTGCCCTCTCATACGTTTCGGCGGCACGGTCGGCCCGTTCCCGTATGAAAGCGGTGTCGTCAGCCTGTTCAAACTTGTTCGTGCGGAGATAGTCCAGCAGGTACAGACCGTAATAGGAAAAGTCGGTCTGACCCTCGTTTTTCTTCTTGTTGTTCATTACTTTGGATTTAGCGGATTGATAATTAACGGGATAATCGGTTGGAAAAAGGAAGAAAAAGGCACTCGGTATCCCTCCGAGTGCCACCACTAAATCCAAAGTATGAGTGTAATCCGGTATCGAAGAACAATTCATTACTCTGAACAAGTGGCAAAGTTAATACTATTTCTTCCGTCCTGAAAATTTCTTGTCCTTTTTAGCCTCCGGGAACACAAAAGTCGTGTTATATTCCCCGTCAAAGGCGACAACAGCATCGAAACTCTTGCCCTGTTTGCTCTTGAACCCTTTGAGCAGCTTGGTATGCCCTTCGGTGAGCAGGTCTTTGATTTCATCGTCGGACAGGGTGCGTCCCGCTTTCAGCCGGAACACGGGCAGTCCGCACTCCGTGTTGTCGCAGCGTACCACCTTGCCGTAGAACCGCATCCTGCCCGTGCCACACTTGGGACACGCGCAGCCGGAGTCACGGCTGCCGAAGAGCTTGTCGCACGAGATCAGTTCGGAGGTTATCTCACGTGTGTACGCCTCTATCTCCTTGCGGAAGGTGTCGTCGGACAGTTCCCCGCGCTCGATACGCGCCAGCTCCTTTTCCCATTCGCCCGTCATGGCAACATCGGCGATGCGCATCGTCTTGACGACGGAATTGAGGGCAAGTCCTTTTTCGGTGGGAACAAGCGACTTCTTGCAGCGTTCCATGTAACCGCGCTTGAAAAGCGTTTCGATGATGGAGGCGCGTGTGGCGGGAGTACCGATGCCACAGTCCTTCATCGCCTGCCGCAGTGCGTCGTCCTCAATTTCCTTGCCCGCCGTTTCCATTGCCGAGAGCAGGGTGGCTTCGGTATGCAGCGGCTTGGGTTTGGTCTTTCCTTCGGTAATGGACGAGCCTTTCGGTGTCAGCGTGTCGCCTTCCTGCCAGCCGGGGATGGTAATTTCCTCTTTTTCCTCGCCATAGACGGCACGCCATCCGGTTTGCTTCACGACGCTGCCTTTTACGGTAAACTCCACTCCGGCACATTCCGCCGTGACAGTGGTCACATCCTTGACGCATTTCTCAGAGAATGCCTCGACCATGCGCCCGGCAATCATCTGATAGATGGTATTGTCCTCTTTGGAGAGGAAGAGCGGTTTCTCACCCGTGACGAGCAGGGCATGGTGGTCTGTCACCTTGCCGTCGTCCACGCTGCGGCGTGTCGGGGCGGCTTTTGCCCGCACCTTGTCTTTCCATTCGGGCTGTGTGCCGATGAAAGCGAGCAGTTTGGGAATTTCGGCAAACACGTCTTCGGGGATGTAGCGGCTTCCCGTTCTCGGATAGGTTATCAACTTCTTTTCGTAGAGTTTCTGCGCGATTTCAAGCGTCTGTTCCGCCGTGAAGCCGTGCTTGGCGTTGGCTTCTTTCTGGAGCGTGGTCAGGTCGTAGAGCAAGGGAGTTTCCTCCGTCTTCTCCTTGCGCTCGGCTTTCGTGACAGTGGCGCAACCTGCCGCCTTTACCTTATTATATAGTTCCATCGCCGGTTCTTTCTCTTTCCATTTCTCGGAGGATGAGAATTTCACGACTTCGCCGTCGCAACCGTCCGTTGCGATATGGAGCTGCCAGAATGCTTCGGACGTAAAGCGGCGGTTCTCCCAGTAGCGTTCACATACCATAGCCAACGTTGGTGTCTGCACCCGCCCCACGGAATACGTGCCGTGTCCGGCGGCGATGGATAACGCCTGTGTGCCGTTGATGCCCACGAGCCAGTCGGATTCGCTCCGCGCTTTGGCGGCGAGGTAGAGGTTGTCGTATTTGCTGCCGTCTTCGAGTTTCCGCAGTCCCTCGCGGATAGCTTTGTCGGTGAGAGAGCTGATCCACAGGCGCACGAAAGGAGTGGTGCAACCCGTATAGTGGTAGAGGTAGCGGAAGATAAGCTCTCCCTCGCGTCCGGCATCGGTCGCCACGATGATATGTTCGCTTGTGTCGAACAGTCTTTTGATGACTTTTATCTGCGACACCACGCCGCTGTCGGGCTTGTAACCTTTCTCCGTCCTGACCTGACGGGGGACGAGCGTGAATGTGTCGGGAATAATCGGGAGGTTGTCACGGACAAATCCGCGCACGCCGTAGCCGTCGGGCATGGCAAGCTGAACGAGGTGTCCGAATGCCCATGTCACGGCATAACCGCCTCCCTCGAAATATCCTTCCTCTCTCTTTGTCGCGCCCACGATGCGGGCGATTTCACGTGCCACGGAGGGCTTTTCTGCAATGATTGTCTTCATGTCTTCTTCTTTTTTGTTGATACTTTGGATTTTATTTTGGATTCAGTGGCGGACACGGGATTACATTTTCATGCCCTTGCCCGTTTTCTTCTGCGGCTTCTCCTGCTGCTGTTGCTGGCGGGCGTCCTTCGGGTTGGTCTGACCTTTCTGCAACGGCTCTCTCAGATTCTTTGTAGCCTCGTTGGTCTTGCCATCGTTGTTCACCGCCACCTGCGTGCGGCTCTCGTTGGACGGAGCAACCTGCTGTGCATTGTCAGGGTTCGTGTCGTAGCGGTACGGGCGTCCCTTCTCCGGGTTGAACTTGATATACATCGTGGCATGGAAGCCCTGCTTGTCGGTCACGTTCTCCAGCTTCACGGCTTTACCCGCCACATAGTCGGCTTTCTGCTGGTCGGTGAAGCTCACGCCGCTCCATTTGCTGATGGGGCGGATGCTGCCGTCCTCGTTCGTCCACGTGTTGCGGCGTTGCTCCTTCTTGGTCTGTGCGGCATTTTCCCCGCCCTGCGCCTGACTTTTCGATGTGTCGCCTTTGGTTTCCTGTGTCTGTGCGGTACGGGGCGACTTGCCGGTTCCCGGCACGAACTCCACGCCGCGCTGCTCCACGTTCACTTGCAGGGTGGTGACGAACTTTCTGCCGTCGTTGCGCTCGATGAGCTTGTCGCGTACGGGCAGTCCGGCGCGGAGCATGTCCCGCTCCTGCGTGGTGATTTCCGTCTTGCCGATGCGCTCCGGGATGCGCACCCTGCTTGCCGGAATGTCCGTGATTTCATTCGTCTTGCGGTCGATGCTGATGTAGGAGGGGATGATCTCGCCCGTTTCCCTGTCCACAATGTCCACGACCCTACCGAGATTGCCCGTTTCGCGGAGGTTCTTCCGGTCATTGTCGGAGAATTTGTGTTCCTTGTACTCATCCAGCTTCTGCTCCTTGCGGATGAAGTGCGGCACGAGGCTGATGTTTCCCTCACCGTCCTTCTTGAAGGAGAGGCGGGCGTCCAGCTCGAATGATTCGCCGCCGAAGGTCGGTTTGACCTTTACCAAGTCGGACTTGCCATAGTTGAGCATCTTCGTAAGGTCGCCGGACTTTTCAAGGTTGTCCCGCTTTACGCCCCATCTGTCCTCCAGCTCCTGCCAGTTGATTTTACTCTCGTCGATGGGCTGGTAGCCACGTTTGCCCTGCATCTGTTCGGATTTGTCCTGTTGCTGTTCTTTCCGTTGTTCCATGTTCTCCTGTTTTTGAGGTTCTTGTTTCTCTGTCTGTTGTGCTGCCATCTCTTCCTGCACCTTCTTCTCATAGTCGGAGGTGTCCACCTTGTGAGGGGCGAGCAGCTCCTTGTTCGCTTCGGGGTCTTTCAGCAGTTGCTTCATCACCTCTAAGAGATTTTCAGCTTGGTCTGCCGCAATGCGGTAGAAACCGAAGCGGCTGGGTTCCTTGCACTGCCGGAAGAAGTTCTTGAAGAAGTTGTCCAGCACGTCGCCATGTCGGTCGAATTGCAGGAAACTCTGCGCGTTCTCCGCTTTTGCGGGGGTGCGCTTGGGTGTGCCGTCCGCGTTCAGCCCGGCTACCACGCTGATCTCGCCTGTCTTCTCGTCACGGACTACCAGCACGTCCTTTTCGTCTTTTTTCTTTGCCATCTGAAAAATGTTTTAATGGGTTATTTATGAAAGAAATTATGGATACGAGCCTTGTAGAAGGCTATATCTTCCTTTTTGAAGTCCTTGATATGGTTGGAAAGGAATGTCAGCACGTCCTCCTCGCTGTAATAGGTCTTCTTGCCCAGCGTCTTGTAGGGCAATGCGCCTACGCTGCGGTAGCGTTGGAGGGTGCGTTTGCTTATCTGGAGCAACATGCACAAATCCTGATTGTCGAAAAGGCGGATGCTTTCCGTGATAGTGGGCTGTTTCCCCTCAGCCTTCATCGCCAGCAGCAGTTCGTCCTGACGGTCGAGCCGTTCCATCAGCTTCTGCATCCAGCCCTCGAAGTTGTTTCGTGTGAGCAGTTCCATGACCTATGTCCTCCTTCCTTTTGGTTTGCCGCCCGTGCGCAGCGTGTGGTTGTGGAACAGGGTGTCTATTGTCCCTTCCTCGTTCCTTACTGTGTTGTCCTCCAATAGCCGCAGTATCTCGGAAAGGCGGTAGCGGCAGCTTCCGCGTACCACCACATACTCGATACGGTGGTCGGTGCGCATACGCTGCATGGTGCGCTTGCTCACGTTGAGCATCTTCGCCGCCTGTGCCGTGTCAAGCAGCTTGTCTTCGGTTTCCCGCTTCCGTTTCTTCTCGTCCCTTGCCTCGCGGATGTACCCTGCGATGTTCGCAATCTGCGCCATCATCTCCTTGTAGGCGGAACTTTCCATTGTTATCACTTTCATGTTCAGTCCTTTCTTTTTGTTTCTGCGACAAAATTCGGCAATAAACAAAAGGGGCTTTAACAACTCACTACGTGACTCACGTAAGATTTTTGCGGAAGATGGCTCCGTAACCCGGTCAAACGGCGCAACAGGCAGCCTTTCAGCGGAAAACGATACGTCTTGTATGCCGTTTCGTTACCTTTGCGGCAAACTCTAAATGACATGAATATGGAAATAGTATCTATCGAGAAAAAGACTTTCGAGATGATGGTGGCGGCATTCGGCGCACTCTCGGAGAAGGTCGCCGCCCTGAGGCGCAAAAGCGACACGGGGCGCATGGAAAGATGGCTCACGGGCGAGGAGGTCTGCGGGCAGTTGAGAATAAGCCCGCGCACGTTGCAGACGCTGCGTGACAGGCGGCTTATCGGCTACTCGCAGATAAACCGCAGGTTCTATTACAAGCCAGAGGAGGTGAAGCGGCTGATACCGCTTGTCGGCACGCTCTATCCGCACGGCAGATGATTTGATTTATTCACCCACTGAATCCGAAGTTATGATGAACGAGAACAACGATGTTTTTACGATGGAAGACGAGCCGATAGCCTCTGTGGTGCAGGATATGCGCAAAGGCTCGAAATGGCTGTCCGCATTTCTGGAAAGCTACCGTCCTCCGCTGGACGGGGAACGTTACCTGACGGACGGCGAGGTGTCGGAACTGCTCCGTGTGAGCCGGCGCACCTTGCAGGAATACCGCAACAACCGCGTGTTGCCCTTCATACTTTTGGGAGGGAAGGTGCTTTACCCGGAAACGGGGCTGCGCGGGGTACTGGAAGCGAACTACCGCAAGCCGCTGGAGTGAGGCGGTTTCATGAAAAAGTAAACGGGTGACACCTTTTGTGGTGCTACCCGTTTACTTGTCTTATGGGGTATGTGCAATCAGCAATACCCGGCTTTTCCGTTCTGTATGAACATCACGTATGTCTGCCGTTTCTCTTGTGAGAGTGCCTTTCCCACCAGCCATGTGCGGAACAGGTGGGTGTTGTAGGTATTCACCCTGAAAGCGACCGGGATGATGATTTCAAGGGCGTACACGTCCGCGTGCAGCCCGTTTTCAAGCTGCATGTAGCGGCACACCTCGTAGTCGTTCAGCACGTCCGACTTGCGGACGGCTCTGATGGCGGCGTTCACTGCCGGGACGGTCGTATGGAACAATCCGGCTATTTCGGTGGCGGTCATCCACACGTCGTTACCGGTTACGCTGACTGCCTTGTCCTCGATGATGATTGTGTCACGTTTCATGGCTTTTCTTTTTAGATGGTGCAACCTGCAAATTCCTCGACGCCGTTCAATCTTGCGGCAAGGTTCTCCATGTCCTGATTGAGCTTCTCTTTGGTTATCTTTGCGTAAATCTGCGTCGTCTTTATGCTCTTGTGTCCGAGCATGGAGCTGACCGTTTCGATGGGAACACCGTTGGAGAGGAATATCGTCGTGGCTGCCGTGTGGCGGCTCTGATGCCACGTGATATGCTTGGTGATGCCGCAACGCTTGGCGACGGCACGGATACCGGCAAGGCACGTGTTATAATGCGGAACGGGAAATATCCTGCCGTCCCCGCACAGTCCCCGGTATTTGCCGATTATGCGGTTGGCGATGTCGAGCAGGCGGATGTTGGACACCACGCCCGTTTTCTGGCGGTTGATGTTTATCCACTCGTGTTCGTCGAAGTAGGTGCGGATATTCTCTTCCGTAAGGTTGCGCATATCCGCGAACGACAGCCCCGTGAAGGCGCAGAACAGGTAGAGGTCGCGGTACAATTCCTGTTTGGCGTTTTTCAGTTTCCCCTCCATCAGCAGGCGGATCTCATCTTTGGTCAGGAAACTGCGTGTTGTTTCCTCCTTCTTGATTTCATACTCGCGGAACGGGTCGCGCGTCAGCCACTCGTTGTTGATGGCGATGAATACCATCGTCCGTAACGGGCAGACGTACAGCCACACGGTATTGGTGCAGCAGTGCTTGTCCGTGCGCAGGAACATCTCGAAGTCGGAGATGAAAGCCGGGGTAAGCTCTTTTAGGGCGATGTCCTTCACATGGTAGCGGATGTCGAGGAACTCTTGCATGTGCTTGTAAACGGTGCGGTACTTCAGCAGCGTGCCTTTGGCTTTCATGCCTGCCTCCACCTGCTTCTCGTAGTCCTCGTTGTGCTGGCGGAACACCTGCATCAGCGTGTGGTAGCGGTGTTCCAGTCCGAGAAAGGCGTTCTTCACCTTCTCCGCCGTGACGAAGTTGTCACGCTCCATGATTTCCTGATAATGCCTGTTGATGCGTACCCGCATCTTGTCAAGCATACGGTTCGTTTCGAGTGCCGCCGTGCTTCTGCCCGTGACACGTCCACCTTTGGTGTCCCACAGTTTCGGATCGACAGTCAGTTTGCAGCTGAACTGTGTCTGGCTGCCGTCCACCGTGATGCGTCCCATGACGGGAACTGTCCCGTCCTTTTTCACTACCTGACGCTTGAGGTAGTAGATTACTGAAAATGTACTCTTCATTGTCCTTAATTTTTGGGTTTCAAAATTAGTTGGTGAAGAGTCCGGTGTTGGTACGCAAAACGGGGAGGAACGGCGCAATCTTTTTCCGTAACCTGATTTTTCGCATGAGTTATGGATAACTCACTATTCCTTAGAGCCTTGTTTCGCTATTCGTACCCGTTTGTCGCATTTTCGGGCATGGTTACGAACAAGTAACGTAGCGGCGTCAGGATTTGGCTTCGGCAGGGATTGTAATGGCTTCACGGATTATCGCCACTTCAACCAAAACCCTTGTAACTCAATTCTATCACTATATCTTTCCGCATTTCACTTTTTTGTAGTAACTTTGCATGCCAAATATGAGTAGAATAATAGCAATAGATTACGGACGAAAACGTACAGGAATAGCTGTGAGTGATGCGATGCAGATTATCGCTAACGGGCTGACAACTGTACCAAGTCATGAACTTCTGGATTTCATAACCAATTATGTAAAACAGGAATCGGTGGAACGCATTATTATAGGTTTGCCGAAGCAGATGAATAATGAGGTTTCTGAAAATATGAAAAATATAGAGCCTTTTGTGCGTTCGTTAAGAAAACGTTTGCCTGATATTCCTGTTGAATATGTAGATGAACGTTTTACTTCTGTGCTTGCACACCGTACGATGCTTGAAGCCGGGCTTAAGAAAAAAGACAGACAGAACAAGGCATTGGTCGATGAAATTAGCGCAACTATTATTTTGCAGTCTTATCTGGAAAGTAAACGTTTGTAAGAAGAAAGAATATTTAAAAAGAATAATTATAAGATATGATTTTACCTATTTATGTATATGGTCAGCCAGTTCTCAGGCAGGTGGCGGAGGATATCACGCCGGATTATCCGAACCTGAAAGAGCTGATTGAAAATATGTTTGAAACGATGGATCATGCCGATGGGGTAGGGCTTGCCGCTCCTCAGATTGGTTTACCTGTCCGCGTAGTTGTTATTAACCTGGATGTACTTTCAGAAGATTATCCTGAATACAAGGATTTTCGTAAGGCTTATATAAACGCACATATTGATGTTGTGGAGGGTGAAGAAGTATCCATGGAAGAAGGATGTCTTAGTCTGCCCGGCATACACGAGTCTGTAAAGAGAGGCAGTAAGATTCACGTACGATATATGGATGAAAATTTTGTAGAGCATAACGAAGTGGTAGAAGGGTTTCTGGCACGGGTTATGCAGCATGAATTTGACCATTTGGACGGGAAAATGTTCATAGATCACATTTCTCCTTTGCGTAAACAAATGATAAAAGGAAAACTGAATACGATGTTGAAAGGAAAGGCTCGTAGCTCCTATAAGATGAAGCAGGTGAAATGATATACCTGAGATTTTCGAATAAAAAGCAATGGGTAAAGTTGATCATATAAATCAATTTTACCCATTACTTTTTCAGGACTGCATCTCAAATATCTTGCAACGGCTATTTGATGTTTTTCTTAAAAGAGCCCGGTTATGGTTGCTTTAAATATACCAGCATCATTACCGGATTATCGTCTTCCTTTAAGCCTTTCAACTGTTCGATTTGAAGTATGGAAGGCGTTTCTTCCGCTTTTTCTAAAAGCTCAGGAGCTTCCCATACATATAACAGTGTATGGCTGTCAAGTGCCGTTATCGGGCGTAATGGTAAACCAGGAGTCAAGTCATTTTTTATATGGCCTGTGGCTACTTTGAAACAGTTTTTGGCTTTTTTGTCGTAAATAGCCATTTGTCTTTCTCGCGCTTTCTCTCCTGCCCAATTGGAATAAGGCATGAATATGTAGGAGTCAGTCTCTATGGCATTGTACTGTATGTAAGGAGCGGCTATTTCCTGAAAACGCTTTCCATTTCCATCCAGATATTCAAACCTGCATTCCATCGGTAATGAGTATTTGCCCATCTGGAATATATATCGGGGTTCTAAAGCTTCTGGAGTGACAGTGAATAGGGTGTCGTTATAATATTCTTTATAACAGGTATGGTTTTCGTAATGGAACATATAACGATCTATATCACTACTGATCATCCAGCGATATTGGCTGTTTAGCTCAAATAGGTCCCAACGATTGAAGATTTGCAACGTATCACCTTTCAGGTTGGAAAGGTAAATACGTTCTTTTCGTCTTCCGTTATTATTGCGCATGAATGTTGCAGCAATTGTATCCTGAACACGTAACATCGCAAACTCACTAACTTCTATATTAGGGACTTTCATTGCACGGATGAATTTACCTGTTTCCATAGAGTAGATATTGATTTTTCCTGTAGTTGTTAGCATGTAGACCAATCCTTTTTCTTCATCCACGTCAATCTGCATGATCCAGTTAAATTCACCCGGTCCACCGCCTTTGCGGCCCAGTGTCCGTATGAATTTACCATCTTTTGTGTACTGAAATAATTTATCGAGCCATGGTAGGAAGAAATACTCTTTTGTCTGGATAATATTGGTTCCCTTTAACCCTCTTATCAGGCATTTATTGTTTGTCTCCAACGGGATATACCGTATTGAATCGGCTATTTCACTCAGTAGTATTTCCCGTTCTGTTTCGATACCTGTTTCGAAAGGTACGATTTGAGGGAATTCTGGTTCTGTAATTTGGGCCGTTGCTTCGGACGGCTGGTCACTGTTCTTCTTTCCGCCGCAAGAAAGCAGCAGGAAAGGGAGTAGTAAAAGAAGTGATTTTGGTTTCATGTTGATACTATTTTATGTATAAAAGAGTTCCTGTTTGCAATATTGTACAGGTGTCTTTCTTTCTGTATTTTTAATTTTCGGATAACCCGTTTCATATATTGATTTATGGGCACATTACAAATCTACGAAATAATCGTAAGTTAATAATGAATGTGAGGTTAATAGGTGTTAAGAAGGTGTATAGACTACTGAATATCTGCATGGAGGGGTCCTATAAAATAATCAAAAAATATAAAAAGTTGTCCGTTATCCCTGTTTAATAGATGAAAAGCATTACTTTTGCTCTACTTAAAAAGTATTCAGAAGCCGATGATTAAAAAGATATTAGCAGCATTATTGTTGTTTCCTACATTTATATATGCTCAGATAAACACAGACAGGGTAATGATGATTGCCCGAAACGCGTTATACTTTGAGGACTATGTCCTTTCCATTCAGTATTTTAATCAAGTGATCAATGCAAAACCCTACCTGTATGAACCCTATTTTTTCAGAGGGCTTGCCAAGATCAACCTGGATGATTATCAGGGAGCTGAAGATGACTGTGATGCGGCCATTGACAGGAATCCTTTTGTAGTGGGTGCTTATCAGATTCGTGGGCTTGCAAGGATTAAACAGAATAAGTATGATGGGGCTATTGAAGACTATAAGAAAGCACTTCATTTTGACCCTGAAAATATTACGCTTTGGCATAATCTGACTTTATGCCATATACAGAAAGAAGACTATAAAGCTGCTGAAGATGATTTGGGTAAATTGCTGGCAGTTGCTCCCAAATATACAAGAGCCTATCTGATGAGAGGAGAGGTGGCTTTGAAGCAACAGGATACATTGCGGGCTTTGAATGACTTCAATACAGCTATTGAGATGGATAAGTATGATCCTGATGCCTGGGCATCCCGGGCCATCGTCAGGTTACAACAGGGAAAATATGCAGAGGCAGAATCGGATTTGAATCATGCAACGCATTTGAATGCCAGAAACGCCGGGAATTATATTAATCGTGCTTTAGCCCGTTTCCATCAGAATAATCTGCGGGGAGCCATGAGTGATTATGATCTGGCTCTTGATATTGATCCGAATAATTTTATCGGACATTATAACCGTGGTTTGCTTCGGGCACAAGTAGGAGATGACAATCGAGCTATTGAGGATTTTGATTTTGTACTGCAAATAGAACCGGATAACATGATGGCTACGTTTAACCGAGGATTACTTCGTGCACAAACGGGGGATTACCGGGGAGCCATTAAGGATTATACAACTGTGATTGATATGTATCCGAACTTTTTGGCCGGATATTATCAACGTGCAGAGGCAAGGAGAAAGATCGGCGACCGTAAAGGTGCTGAAATGGACGAGTTTAAAGTCATGAAAGCGCAACTTGACAAGCAAAATGGTGTAAGTAATAGCGATAAGACCGTGGCTGATAATAAAAAAAGTAATAAGAAAGAGGAGACTAAAACTCGTAAAAAGTCCGATAAGGATATGAATAATTACCGGAAAATCGTTATCGCAGATAATTCTGAAGTGGAACAGAAATATAAGAGTGATATTCGGGGCAGGGTACAGGATCGTAATGTTAATATCAAGATGGAACCGATGTATGCTCTTACCTATTACGAGAAGATGAGCGATGTGAAGCGGACGGTACATTATTATAAGTATATAGATGATTTGAATCGTGCCGGTGTTTTACCAAAACGTTTGTATATCACTAATATGGAATCACCGCTTACCGAAGAACAAGTGAAGTTCCACTTTGCATTGATTGATACACATACTTCGGCAATTGTTGAAAATCCGCAGGATGCACGCATACGATTCTCCCGTGCACTTGATTTCTATCTGGTACAAGATTTTGCCAGTTCTGTTGAAGATCTGACTCAGGCCATTTTGTTGGATGATAAATTCTTCCCTGCTTACTTTATGCGTTCCTTGGTGCGTTGCAAGCAGTTGGAATATCAAAAGGCAGAAGAAGCTAATGCAGCCTCGGCAGCACCGGCCACACTACCGGGTATATCCGCTCCACCGAAGTCGGAAATCAGTGCTTTGGACTATGATATCGTGAAAAGTGACTTGGATCATGTGATCTCTTTAGCCCCCGACTTTGTTTATGCGTATTATAACCGTGCCAATGTATTGGCCATGTTGAAAGATTATCGTGCGGCAATTGCGGACTATGACAAAGCTATCGAATTGAATAAAGAGTTTGCGGAGGCTTATTTTAATCGTGGATTGACACATATTTTCCTGGGTAACAATAAGAATGGAATAGCTGACTTAAGTAAGGCAGGCGAGTTGGGCATTGTTTCGGCCTATAATATTCTGAAACGATTTACAGAAGTGCCGGAATAACATTTTTTAGATAAAAAATAGTAAACTCAAAAAGAAATCCTTATTTTTGCGTGCAATAATGAAAAATATAACATAACATTATGATAAAAATAACATTTCCTGATGGCTCTGTTCGTGAGTATAACGAGGGAGTAAACGGACTGCAAATTGCAGAAAGTATCAGTTCGCGTCTGGCGCAAGATGTATTGGCGTGTGGAGTGAACGGTGAGATTTATGATTTGGGACGTCCCATCAATGAAGATGCTTCGGTAGTGCTTTATAAATGGGAAGATGAACAGGGTAAGCATGCTTTTTGGCACACAAGTGCTCACTTGTTGGCTGAGGCTTTGCAGGAGCTTTATCCGGGTATTCAGTTCGGTATTGGTCCGGCTATTGAAAACGGTTTCTACTATGACGTTGATCCGGGAGAGGCTGTCATCAAAGAGTCTGATCTGCCTGCAATTGAGGCAAAAATGGCTGAACTGGTTGCAAAGAAAGAAGCTGTGGTTCGCCGGGATATCGCAAAAAACGATGCTTTAAAGATGTTTGGCGACCGTGGGGAAACTTATAAATGTGAGCTGATTTCGGAGTTGCAAGACGGACATATTACAACATATACACAGGGTGACTTTACGGATCTTTGTCGTGGCCCTCACTTGATGACAACCGCACCTATTAAAGCTATTAAGCTGACTTCTGTTGCCGGTGCATACTGGCGCGGACATGAAGACCGTAAAATGCTGACTCGCATTTATGGTATTACTTTCCCTAAAAAGAAAATGCTGGATGAGTATCTGGCTTTAATGGAGGAAGCTAAAAAACGTGACCATCGTAAGATTGGTAAAGAAATGCAACTTTTCATGTTTTCCGATACGGTGGGTAAGGGATTGCCTATGTGGCTGCCGAAAGGAACTGCTTTGCGTTTGCGTTTGCAGGATTTCCTTCGCCGTATCCAGACTCGTTACGATTATCAGGAAGTGATTACTCCGCCTATTGGTAACAAGTTATTGTATGTAACTTCGGGGCACTATGCAAAATATGGTAAAGATGCATTCCAACCCATTCATACACCGGAAGAGGGTGAAGAATACTTCCTGAAACCGATGAACTGTCCTCATCATTGTGAAATTTATAAGAATTTCCCTCGTTCGTATAAGGACTTGCCTCTGCGCATTGCTGAATTTGGTACTGTGTGTCGTTACGAGCAGAGCGGTGAACTTCATGGATTAACACGTGTGCGTAGCTTTACACAGGATGATGCACATATTTTCTGTCGTCCGGATCAGGTGAAGGGAGAGTTCCTTCGTGTGATGGATATTATTTCAATCGTGTTCCGTTCTATGGATTTCACTAACTTTGAAGCACAGATTTCTTTGCGCGATAAAGTGAACCGTGAAAAATACATTGGCAGTGATGAGAACTGGGAAAAAGCTGAACAAGCTATCATTGAGGCCTGCGAAGAAAAGGGGCTGAAAGCTAAGATCGAATATGGTGAAGCTGCTTTCTATGGTCCTAAATTGGACTTTATGGTGAAAGATGCTATCGGTCGTCGTTGGCAGTTAGGAACTATTCAGGTGGATTATAATCTGCCGGAGCGCTTCGAACTGGAATATATGGGATCGGATAACCAGAAGCACCGTCCGGTGATGATCCATCGCGCTCCATTCGGATCTATGGAACGTTTTGTTGCTGTATTGATTGAACATACTGCCGGTAAATTCCCGTTATGGCTGACTCCGGAACAAGTCGTTATTCTCCCGATTAGTGAGAAGTTCAATGAATATGCGGAAAAAGTGAAGACTTACTTGAAAACAAAAGAAATTCGCGCAATTGTGGATGATCGCAATGAGAAGATCGGCCGTAAAATACGTGATAACGAGATGAAGCGCATTCCGTATATGCTGATTGTCGGCGAGAAAGAAGCTGAAAATGGTGAAGTTTCTGTCCGCAGACAGGGAGAAGGAGACAAAGGAACCATGAAATTTGAAGATTTTGGTGAAATTTTGAACGAAGAAGTTCAGAATATGATAAATAAATGGTAACTTTGCGCCCAATTGTAAAAGCACAGCATTTTGATAATGTTCTAAAGACAGCTTTTACTTTAATATATAATTTAATTTGGTAGACAATAAAAAACAAACTGGAAGTAAACGTTATTTAATGAAGAATGACAGTATGAAATCGCAATATCGGATCAATGAACAGATCCGTGCGAAAGAAGTCCGCATTGTAGGTGATGATGTAGAGCCTAAAGTATATCCCATTTTTCAGGCATTAAAATTGGCTGAAGAAAAAGAAATGGATCTCGTGGAGATTTCTCCCAATGCCCAACCACCTGTTTGTCGTATTATTGACTATTCCAAGTTTCTGTATCAGTTAAAGAAGCGTCAGAAGGAACAAAAGGCTAAACAGGTAAAAGTAAACGTAAAAGAAATACGTTTTGGTCCGCAAACGGATGACCATGACTATAATTTTAAGTTGAAACATGCTAAAGGCTTTTTGGAAGATGGTGACAAGGTGAAAGCTTATGTTTTCTTCAAAGGTCGTTCCATCCTTTTTAAGGAACAAGGTGAAGTGCTTCTGTTGCGTTTTGCTAATGATCTGGAAGACTATGCAAAAGTCGATCAATTGCCGATTCTGGAAGGTAAACGTATGACGATTCAGCTTTCTCCGAAGAAGAAAGAAGGAGTTGTAAAGAAGCCCGCAGCTCCCAAACCAGCTGCTCCGGCTACAGTAAAAGCAGAAAAGCCTGCTGAAAACAATGAAGAGTAAGAAAAATGCGTAACGCGCAGGTATAGTGCGTTGCCATATAATTTAATAATTTAAAAACAATTAAGATGCCAAAGATGAAGACTAACTCCGGTTCTAAAAAAAGGTTTACCCTTACCGGAACAGGTAAAATCAAAAGAAAGCACGCTTTTCACAGTCACATTTTGACTAAGAAGTCTAAGAAGAGAAAAAGAAACCTGTGTTATTCAACAACTGTTGATACAACAAATGTAAGCCAGGTTAAGGAACTCTTAGCTATGAAGTAATCAAAAGCGTACAAAGTATTATTAAAGTTATTAACCGAATGCTTTAGCTTCAAGTTCGTTACGTGAAGTAACGGCGCTAACATTCAAAAAAGAGAAAACTATGCCAAGATCAGTAAATCATGTTGCTTCAAAAGCAAGAAGAAAGAAAATTTTGAAATTGACCAGAGGTTACTTTGGTGCAAGAAAAAATGTATGGACCGTAGCTAAAAACACTTGGGAAAAGGGTTTGACCTATGCGTTCCGTGACCGTAGAAACAAGAAGAGAAACTTCCGTGCTCTTTGGATACAACGTATCAATGCTGCTGCACGTCTGGAAGGAATGTCATATTCTAAACTGATGGGTGGTCTGCACAAAGCCGGTATCGAAATCAACCGTAAGGTTTTGGCTGACTTAGCTGTTAACCATCCGGAAGCTTTCAAAGCTGTAGTCGCTAAGGCTAAAGCAGCTTAAGTTCCGACAGTTTTATGATTTACAAAGTGCCGGTTACAGTTAATGTAACCGGCATTTTTCATTTTTAAAGCTGGGTTTATAATTTAAAAAATAGTCTAAGAGAGAAACAAAATCTTCTTTTTCCTTGTTTATCTCACTAAAAGTAACTACATTTGTTGTAGTAAAATATTAGCCGCATTGATTGGATCGGGAAACTCATCAATTAAACTGAAAACCGAGACAAGCTTCGCTTCTCAATGGCGGGCCACATCCTTCGGGATAACTTTATAGTCGGTGGATTACAAAGAGGACGGGCACTCAAATCATGTCATTCGGAGTTTCATCACATCATCGGTGCGGCTTTTTAATAAAGGAAAAGGGCGGTAATCATTTAAAGACTACCGTCCTTTTTTTATGCTGTTTTCTTTTAAATACACATATAGTTATGATATTCTATTTTTCAGGAACTGGAAATTCTAAATGGATTGCGGAGCAGATTGCAAGGGTACAAAACGAAACACTTGTTTTTATGCCGAATGCCATTAGGGATGGAATAAAAGAGTTTGTGTTGGCGGATAATGAAAAAGTAGGTTTTATTTTTCCTGTTTATTCATGGGGACCTCCGTTGGCCGTGTTGCAGTTTCTGGATTGGGTCACTTTGGCTAATTATCACTCCCAATATGTCTATTTCGTGTGTTCTTGTGGAGATGATACAGGATTGACGGAAAAAGTGTTTCGCAGGGTATTATTTCGCAAAGGAATAGAGTGTAATGCCGGATTTTCGGTGACGATGCCTAATAATTATGTGTTGCTTCCCGGATTTGACGTGGATAAGAAAGAATTGGAGAAAGAGAAATTAGAAAAAGCTGTCGGCAGGGTAGAAGAAGTTAACTACTCGATAAATGCTCGTGAGACGGGTTTTCATTGCAATGAGGGGAGTTTTCCATGGTTGAAAACGAAGATACTGAATCCGCTTTTTAATCGTTTTATGACTTCTGCAAAACCGTTTTATGTTACTGATGATTGTATCGGTTGCAAGCGCTGTGAAAGAATATGTCCGGTTGGGAATGTAGTTGTGATAGGGTGGAGACCGGTGTGGGGGATGGACTGTACATCTTGTTTGGCTTGTTACCACGTTTGTCCAAAGCATGCAGTGCAATATGGGAAAAGAACCAGAAGTAAAGGGCAGTATTTAAACCCTAATGTGAGTATTTCACACGAATCAGCTAAGTAGAATAGTATTATAAAGAAAAGCCTTTGTATAGCCTGTCCGGGAGAATACAAAGGCTTTTTTACAGAGTTAATCTTTTATTGTAATCTGGCAATTGGATAAATCTTCAATAATGGCAAGAGACTCTACTCTTACTCCTCTTTCTTCAAGTGTTTTACGTCCGTTTTGAAATGCTTTCTCAATGATGAATCCCATTCCTACCAGATTGGCACCAGACTGTTTGATGAGGTCGATAACACCTAAAGCAGCGTTTCCATAGGCCAAGAAGTCGTCGACAAATAATATATTGTCTTTCGGGGTAAGGAAGTCAGAGCTGATGACTACTTCATAATCACGGTCTTTAGTGAATGAATGTACTGTAGTGCTCAAGGCATTTTGTATGGTTCTTGGCGACTTTTTCTTGGCAAAAACGACGGGTAAGTCCATCAAATAGCCCGTCATGATGGCCGGAGCAATTCCGCTGGCTTCTATGGTCATGATCTTATTGACGTTTGTTCCGGCAAAAAGGCGCACAAACTCTACGCCAATTGACTTCATTAGTACCGGGTCCATCTGGTGGTTGATAAAACTATCTACTTTGAGAATTCCCCCTTCATAGCATTTTCCGTCTTGCAGGATTCTTTTTTTAAGTAATTGCATGATTATAATAATAAGTTAATGTGCCCAATATGCCAATGCGCCGATGTATTCGGATGGTACATCGGCATATTGGGTTCATTGGATGATTATTTATTGTTTCTCAGGTCCTTCACTCTGACAGCTTTGCCTTCACTTTGTGGTAGAGAGCCTTTCTTTACCAATTTGAGTTTGGGCGTGACAAGTATTTCGTCTTTTAGCTGGCGGGTAATGTCCTTACGTATCTTTTCAAGTTCAATGTAATTGTCTGTAGAAAGATCGCTCAATTCTACTTCTACAATCATTTCATCTTGGTTGTTAACAGTCTCAAGTGTGATAAGGTAATTGCTTCCCAATTCGGGGAATTGTACCAATATCTTTTCTACTTGCATGGGGAAGATGTTGACTCCTTTGATGATAAACATATCGTCACTACGACCTTTGATGCGGTCAATTCGGATATGGGTACGTCCACAGGGACATTCTCCCGGTAAAATACGAGTGAGGTCACGTGTACGATAACGTATGAGCGGCATCATTTCCCGATCAAGGGTAGTGAGTACGAGTTCTCCGATTTCTCCTTCTGGGACAGGTTCTCCGGTTTCGGGATTAATGATTTCTACATAATAGCAATCTTCCCAAAAGTGCATGCCGTTCTGCTCTGTACACTCAAACGCGACACCGGGGCCGTTCATTTCGGTCATTCCAAAACTATTGTATGCTTTAACACCTAACATGCGTTCTATTTTTTTTCGCTGTTCGTCTGTGTGTGGTTCTGCACCGATTACGAGAGTTTTGAGAGTGGTACTGCATGGATCGATCCCTTCTTCCTGAAAGACCTCAGCTAAGCGGATGGCATAACTGGGGATGGCGTGGAGGGCAGTTGTTTTAAAGTCGGTAATAAACTTGATCTGGCGTTTACTGTTACCGGCAGCGGCAGGTACAGTTAAAGCTCCCAGCCGTTCAGCTCCATATTGGAATCCGAGTCCTCCTGTGAACATACCGTAACCGGAACTGTTTTGAAAAACATCTGTATTACGTATGCCTACACAATATAAGCATCGTGCAACTAGATTGGCCCATGAATCTAAGTCATGCTGTGAATGGACAATAACCGTTGGTGTTCCTGTTGTTCCGCTTGAAGAGTGAATACGTACTCCGTCTTCTTTCATATTTCCGGCGACAAGTCCGAAAGGGTAATTGGCTCGCATATCCGCTTTTGTGGTAAAGGGCAGTTTACGGATGTCGTTCAGTGATTGGATACTTTCCGAAGTGATGCCATGCTCTTGAAATACTTTCTTGTAATAAGGGGCATTGGCTGCTATATTAATTGTTTTCTTGAGTCGCTCGAGTTGTAGTTCCTGCAGTTTTTTACGACTCATGGTCTCTATCTCTTCTTCCCAATATTTTGTATTCATGGCTTATAAATTATTTAAGTAGGGGTGATAATGTATCAAGGTGATAATGCAACGGTTGTCCCGATCACATTATCACCTTTTCTATATTCAATTGTTCCTGGTCATTTCATCGTTTTTTCTGCGATCTCTTTTCCGGCAGCCAAGGCTTTTAAATTGAGTTCGACTATTGCATCACCTTTTTTCTGGAATATTTCACGAATACTATCCTGTATCTTTTCGTAATCGATGCCTAAGAATGGGATAGTGGCACCTAATAAAACAATATTGGCAACTCGTGTAGAGCCTATTTCTTTGGCTACTTTATCTACATTCAGAACAACCTTATGCGGCAGTTTATTGATTTCTACCATAACATCTGCCTCAGCGGGATAATTGGGGATATTAACAAATGGAGTTTCGTTTGTTACCAACCAACCTTCATGGCTGAGGTAGGGGAGGTATCTAAGCCCTTCCATGGGTTCAAGGGAGATGATCAAATCACATTTACCTGAGGGGATCAGATCTGATGCAATGGGCTGGTCACTGATTCGGAGATTCGACTGTACATCTCCGCCACGCTGGCTCATGCCGTGCACTTCTGCCTGTTTCATGTACAGACCGTCTTTGAGGGCGGCCTTTCCGATTACTGTAGCGATGGACAGGATACCTTGTCCACCCACACCTGATAATATGATATCTTTTTTCATGGCTTACTTACTTCTTTTTTTACGTGCTAATGTTTGTATACACTCTCTGCGTGGGATGATAACGGATACTCCTCTATAATCTATTTCTTCACGGATGATCTGTTTCATCTCTTCATAGTTTTTCTTTAAAGGAACAACTATACGGATGTGAGCCGGATCTACGCCTAATCCGGCGCAAATAGCTTCAAGTCGGCCTGTGCCGGCAGAATCTTGTCCACCGGTCATTGCTGTTGTTTCATTATCGGATATGACAATGGTGACATTGGCATTCTCGTTGACACAGTCCAAAAGTCCGGTCATTCCGGAGTGAGTAAAAGTAGAGTCTCCGATTACAGCGACAGCCGGATGGAGCCCGCCATCGGATGCACCTTTAGCCATAGTGATAGATGCTCCCATGTCTACACAAGAATTGATTGCGTTAAATGGTGCATTTGCTCCCAGCGTATAACAACCAATGTCGCTGAATACTTTGTGAGTAGGATATTCTTCTTTCAATACTTGAGTTAATGTTATATACATATCTCTATGCCCGCAGCCTTCGCACAAAGCCGGAGGGCGCATCTCTACAAGATTCGGAACACTGAATTCGGAACGATTCTCTTTGCCGACAGCGCGTGCCACGGTGTCCGGATTTAATTCTCCGTCTTGTGACAATGTACCGTCGAGACGACCTTTTACTTTTAATCCTATGCCCAGATATCCCTTCAGTTGCTTCTCAACAAATGGTTGTCCATCCTCTAATACGAGGATTTCGTCACAATCATTGATTAATTGCATTAATTGCTTTTTGGGAAGTGGATACTGCCCAATTTTTAAAACGGGATATTCGCAACCGTCAGGATAATTTTCCATTAAGTAATTATAGCCGATTCCACAGGCTACGATGCCCATTTTTTTATTGGGACCATCTACGTATCTATTATAAGGTGATTCTTCAGATGCTTTGATAAATTCATCCTGACGTGTAAGTAATGCTTTATAACGCTTGCGTGCGTTGCCCGGTAGCAGGATAAACTGGCGTGGATCTTCACTGAATGAGATTTCGTTTTGTGCTTTTTGTGCTTTGTTTTCTACACCTGAACGAGAGTGAGCCAAACGTGTTACCATGCGCATTAGTATCGGTTCACCGGTTTTCTCGGAAAATTCGAAACCATTGTATACCATGTCATAAGCTTCTTGTTGGTTGCTCGGTTCGTACATGGGTATTAATGAGAAGTCGCCATAGAAACGGCTATCTTGTTCGTTCTGTGAAGAGTGCATACTGGGATCGTCTGCCGCAACTACAATCAGTCCCCCTTTTACGCCTGTGATGGCTGAATTGATAAAACAGTCAGCAGCTACGTTCATTCCCACATGTTTCATGCAGACTAATGCACGCTTGCCGACAAAAGACATACCCAAGGCAGCTTCCATAGCCGTTTTTTCATTGGCACACCAGCGGTTGTGTATGTTACGTTCGCTCGTGATAGGAGCCATCTGGATGTATTCGGTAATTTCAGTGGATGGAGTACCGGGATAAGCGTAAACGCCTGAAAGTCCGGCATCCAGTGCTGCTTGTGCAATGGCTTCGTCGCCAAGTAAGAGTTGTTTGCTCATATCTTATTTTCTTTTGGTGTTAATCACGTATTTTGTTATAATATCGGGCAAAGATACGTTTTTAAGATCATTTTATCACGGGATTACTTAAAAATCTTTCTTTCATTCAGCGCTTTCCAGTATTTTCTTGCATTGACCATGTGGTCTGCATAGTTGGAAGCAAAATTATGAGTACCCGAAAAATCTTCTTTGGCACACATATAAATATAGTTATGTTTTACATAATTCAATACACTATCAAGCCCTTTGGGAGAAGGTATCCGGATAGGGCCCGGAGGAAGACCCGTATTCAGGTAAGTGTTATATGGAGACTGTATGCTTAAATGCTGATTGGTAATTCTGCGCAGACTAAAATCTTGTAAGGCGAATTTGATTGTTGGATCAGCTTGCAGAGGCATACCCGTATGTAAACGGTTTATATATAATCCCGCAACCATCGGCTTTTCATCGTTGTTGTTAGTTTCTTCTTCTACAATGGAGGCTAATGTACAAACTTCTTCAGGTGTCATTCCGATTGTTTTAGCTTTTAAACATCGGTCCTCGTTCCAAAATTTATTATGTTCTTTTTTCATCCGGGCGAAAAAGTCTTCTATGCTGATGTCCCAATATACTTGGTAGGTTTCAGGGATAAAAAGGCAAGGCATGGTAGCTTTTGTATATCCCATTTTCTCTTGGAAAGCGGGATCGTATAACGCTGTAGCAATTTCAGTGGAGTCAATCATTAACTGTTTTCCTATGCTGCGGGCTAATCTGTCCAGAGTTCGTACACTTCCGATGGTCAAATTGACAGGCGTTTGGTATCCTCTTGATAACCTACTATATAGGTGGTATGCATTATCACCCGGTTTGATAGTGTAACGTCCGGTGTGGATGTTTTTACTAAATTCACGGAAATGGGCCATCCATTTAAAACCATCAAAGCTATGAGGATTTCCTTGCTTTTTTATTTTATTGAAAATAGAATCTGTAGTGTCATCACGATCTATATAAATATAAGTGGTTTTACTTGGATGAAATTGAGGATAGAACAAATAGTAATAAACTATTCCGGAACCAGCAATGCCAATGAAGAGAATAATAGCCAGTATGCTGAAAAATATTTTTTTTCTTTTCTTATTCATATAGAATATTCACTATTTATAAAGTTGTGCCAAAGTTAAGAAGATTTCAAAGATGTTTGTTCTTGGATAATAAATGTTTTCTGTCAGTTTAGTTATTATTTACTTTTTAGGGGCATTTACTTTTTCATTTTTAGTTTTTGATATACGCTTTTGTTTCCGTTCATATTTTCCACAAAGCGATATTTGTTTGGCTTTCTAGTTTATTTTCTAAAGAATCGGGAAGAGGAGAAAAGAAATCTAACCCGGTGAGCTGTTCAACGCTGTCAACTGAGACTGCATAATTTCGTAGTGGTTTTGTTGCAGGTTCGTTGTTGAAAACAAATCCAATAGCTTTGGGGGGAGAACCGTAAAGAGAAAGGATGACCTTGAAAAATCTTGTTGGTACGGCCACCTGGTTCTTGCCGATTGTATGAGATTCTTTATTCATTATCGGACCGCAGACAATGAAGATGGAACTGTCGGCTACCGCCCACTCACGTACTTTATCTTCCAAGTCTTTCCATTTTCGCCGGTTTAATTCGGGGTGTTGCGGGCATATATTGCTGAAATAGAAAGACTCTTTCATAGCTTCGTTACTCCACTTCATGTCGGCAGCGGGGGCCATATGTCCCTTGTCGAATCCGGAATGTGAATAATCAGAATTAGTTGCCATATTGCCTTTGATAGAAGGATCGGCGAGGAATTGATTGTTTCTTTGGGCATTTCCCTTTGTTTCTTGTCGGGTAAGTTCATAAGCTACCCAGTTTGGAATCTTTTGGGTTTTATTATAAGATACAGTGTATCCCTTGTGACAAACCAACTGTCCGTTTAGCGAGTGTTGAGAAATTGGAATCTCCAGATTCTCATAACGTAAACAGTTAGGTACAGCTTTCTCTTTTGATTCCTTTATTGTCTGAAAGAGGGTAATCTGAATCTCCGGTATGCAAAGATAGATTCCATAAATTAAAGGTAAGATTGCAAATAGAGCTATTCCGAAAATACTCTTAAACGAATTTCTATGATATTTTTTAGACGACTTTTTTCGCTTGTTTTTCATGATATTGAAAATTTAAAGCTTGAAATTTCGAGTAATATGTGGGTACGTAGGCATTATTGTATTCCAATGATTATTGTTAGCAGCTATTGTATGGATAAAATTAAGGTGTAACAGGTATTTATATACAAGTTACACCTTTTGGATAATAAAAGAGCCGCTAGCCAGACTTGAACTGGCGACCTACGCGTTACGAATGCGTTGCTCTACCAACTGAGCTATAGCGGCGTTGCATTTTATCGTTTACGGCGTGCAAAATTACATCTTTATTTTTAAAAACAAAATGAATCTATACTTTTTTCGTGATATTTTCTCTGAAATGTTTATAAAATAAAAAGGTTGAGGATTAAATTAGAAAATAGTTGTAGATTCAAATATTAAAACTCATCTTTGCATATTTACTGATAAATCTACTTTTATATTACTATGAATATACGATTTTATTATAAGTATCTTTCATCACGAGTTGCTTCAAAATGGCTGATACTTGCTGTCGATGTTCTTTTAGTGATTTTTTCAATGTTTTTGGCGAGCCTTTTGCAGATAGGTTTGTCTGTGTTAGTTTTTGAATTCTCACTATGGGTGTGGACAACTCTATTCTGCGTAATATGTAATGTGTGTTTCTTTCATCTGAATCGTACTTATGTAGGAGTAATTCGCTATTCTTCCTTTATTGATATTTCTCGTATTTTTATTTCTTTAACTCTGGGCTATTTTGTTGTTTGTATCGGCAATTTGCTTTGGATAGGGTGGAGTGGAGGAGAAGTTCTGCCGATTAGTGTTATTCTTACAGCTTATATAGTTAATTTTTCCTTGATGGTTTGTTTGCGAATCTTGGTGAAAATGATACATGAGTTGATGACTTTTGATCGTAGGCACAGTATTCGCGTTTTTGTCTATGGTTCAAAAGGGGCTGGTATTAATATTGCCAAATCGCTACGGGTTAGTAGAAGTAATCATTTTAGATTGAAAGGGTTTATTTCTGATGATACGGGATTTATTGGGAAGCAAACAATGGGTTGCCGGGTATACGCGAATAATGAGTCTTTGTTTGATATATTAGAAGAAGAAAGAGTCGAGGCTATTATTGTTTCTTCCGAGAAAGTACATCGCCTTGAAACTTCCGGCATGATTGATCGGTTGATAGCTGAAGATATCCGTATTCTTACAGTACCTCCTATCAATGATCTTGGAAGGCAAGGCGTGCAAATAAAAGATATACAGATTGAAGATTTGTTACAACGGGATCCAATACATGTTGATATCCGGAAAATATCTTCACACATTGAAGGGAAGCGGATTATGATCACGGGAGCTGCTGGGTCTATAGGACGTGAGATGGTTAGGCAGATAGCGGGGCTGAACCCATATAAGTTGATTTTGGTTGACCAGGCGGAGTCTCCGTTACATAATGTGCAATTAGAATTACTGGATAATTGGCGGGATATTGATGCTAAAATGTTGGTGGCTGATGTGACTAATCGAACGAGGATGGAGTATATTTATAAGGAGTATCGGCCGCAATATGTTTTTCATGCTGCTGCTTATAAGCATGTGCCAATGATGGAGGATAATGTGTCTGAAGCGATACAGGTGAATGTATTGGGAACTTGCATTATGGCTGACTTGGCTGTGAAATATGGCGTAGATAAGTTTGTGATGGTTTCTACAGATAAAGCTGTTAATCCGACCAATGTTATGGGGTGCAGTAAAAGGCTTGCCGAGATCTATGTTCAGTCCCTTGCTCGTAAGTTATCTAAATATGCAAAAGATGGGGCGCAAGTGAAGTTTATCACAACTCGTTTTGGAAATGTACTCGGATCAAATGGCTCTGTAATACCCAGATTTAAGCAGCAGATAGAAAAGGGTGGTCCGGTGACTGTGACACATCCTCAGGTTATACGTTATTTTATGACTATTCCAGAGGCTTGTCAGTTGGTATTGGAGGCTGGAAGCATGGGAAATGGAGGTGAAATCTATATTTTTGATATGGGTAATCCTGTGAAGATTGTTGATTTGGCGCGAAGAATGATTTATTTAAGTGGGCAGAAAAATATAAAAATAGAGTTTACCGGATTAAGACATGGTGAGAAGCTGTATGAAGAGTTGCTGAATGTAAAAGAGTCTACTTGTCCTACTTATCATGAAAAAATAATGATAGCAAAAGTTCGTGAATATGATTATGAGGAGATAAAGCAAGAAATTCAAAGGTTAATAGATTTGAGTTATACTTCCGACACCATGGGCATTGTTGCTTCTATGAAAAAGATCGTTCCAGAGTTTGTTAGTAAGAATTCTGAGTTTGAGATATTGGATAAAGCCTCTTTTTAATCTATTTTCGAAAACTTAGGAATGAAATAAATGTATATTATGAAAATAATATGTTACCTTTGTGCCCGGTTTATAATTTATTAGAGGAACACTAAAGATTAATCAGAATATCTTATGCGTAGATTTATTACACTATTCTTCTTGATTTTTACCTTATCCGGTGTAGCTGTAGCTCAGCAAATGTCCGATGATCAGGTCGTACAGTATGTAAAAGATGCTCAAAAGATGGGTAAAACTCAGAAGCAGATTACAACAGAGTTGATGAGAAGAGGCGTTACGAAGGAACAGGTCGAGCGTATTCAGGAAAAATATGAAAATGGAAATGGTAGTACAAGTACACAGAGTAACCAGAATACAACAAGGTCTCGTACACGTACTCAGCAAAATGATGAAAGTGACTATTCGAATCGTTCTCAGAAAAACCTGAAGGATCAGAAAAATCAGAAAAATCAAAAGAATCAGAAAAATATAAAAGGTCTCCGTCAATCGGCTAACCAGAAAAATAAACGGGGTATGGGCGATGATAATCAGGAAATGACTGATGAGGACATGATGTATGAAGAGGATTGGTCTGATGAATATATGATGAAACCGGAAGAGGATCCGACACAACAGATTTTTGGACATAATATCTTCACTAACGAGAATCTTACATTTGAGCCTAATGTAAATATTGCTACTCCTGTAAACTATCGCTTGGGTCCTGGAGACGAGGTGATTATAGATGTTTGGGGAGCTTCTCAGACAACAATAAGACAGACTATTTCGCCAGAGGGCAGTATTTTAGTTGATAATCTCGGTCCTATTTATTTAAGCGGGATGACTGTTCGTGAAGCTAATAACACGGTACGTCGTGAATTTTCAAAAATCTATGCCGGCATTTCAGGTCCGAACCCTAACACCTCTGTTGATTTAACATTGGGGAATATACGTACTATCCAAATCAGTATTATGGGAGAAGTGGCTATACCGGGCACTTATGCGCTCTCGGCATTCTCTTCTGTATTCCATGCTTTGTATCGCGCTGGTGGCGTTAATAAGATCGGTAGTCTGCGTAGTATCAAAGTCGTGCGTAACGGTAAGAAAATAGCCGATTTGGATGTTTACGATTTTATAATGAAAGGTAAATTGAATGACGATGTCCGCTTGCAAGACGGTGATGTGGTTATTGTTGATCCTTATGAATCCTTAGTACAAATTACTGGCAAGGTAAAAAGACCAATGTTTTATGAAATGAAACCTTCCGAGACGATGGCTACTATTTTGAAATACTCAGGAGGATTTACTGGAGATGCTTATAAGAAAGCTATACGCCTGATTCGTAAAACGGGTCGTGAACATCAAGTATATAATGTGGACGAAATGGACTATTCAGTATTTAAACTGGATGATGGAGACGTTTTAGCTGTTGATTCGGTATTAGAACGTTTTGAGAATCGTGTAGAAGTCCGTGGAGCTGTTTATCGTGCCGGTATGTATCAAATTGATGGTACTGTAAATACTGTAAAACAGCTAATAAAGAAAGCTGAAGGAGTAAGAGGAGATGCTTTTTTGAATCGTGCCATTATCGATCGTGAAAACGACGACCTTACTCATGAAATGATTCAAATTGATCTGAAGGGATTGTTGAATGGCACAGTTGCTGATATTCCTCTTCAGAAGAATGATATACTTTATATTCCAAGTATTGAAGATTTGAAAGAGGAAGCGACACTTACTATTCATGGCGAGGTTGCCAATCCGGGTACTTACTTATACTCGTCGAATATGTCGGTTGAGGATCTTGTTTTGCAGGCCGGTGGATTATTAGAAGCTGCTTCAACAGCTCGTGTTGATGTGTCCCGTCGAATTAAAAATTCAAAAAGTACAGAATTGAGCAATGTGGTTGGTAAGACTTTCTCTTTTGAGTTGAAAGATGGTTTCCTTGTTGGAGGCGATCAGGATTTCCATTTGGAACCTTTTGATGAGGTGTATATTCGTCGTAGTCCTGCTTATCATCAACAACAAAATGTTACGGTTGGCGGTGAAGTCTTATTTGGTGGCCGCTATGCGTTATCGAAAAAGAATGAACGCCTCAGTGACTTGATTGCCAAGGCCGGTGGGATTACCCAAGATGCTTATGTAAAAGGTGCGCGTTTGATTCGTAAAATGACTGAAGAGGAATTACGGCGCAAGGAAGATGCACTCCGCATGGCTAATAAAGGTGGGGCTGATTCTATCTCTGTCAAGACACTGGATGTTTCTGATACTTATTCTGTGGGTATAGAATTGGAAAAGGCTTTGGCTAATCCCGGATCGGACTTTGATATGGTGTTGCGTGAAGGTGATATTCTGTTCGTACCGGAATATGTAAGTACAGTAAAAATCAATGGTGCTGTAATGTATCCTAATACAGTCTTGTATAAGAAGGGTGAAAGTTTGAAGTACTATATTAATCAGGCTGGTGGTTTTGCAAGTCTTGCGAAAAAGAAAAGAGCTTTTGTTGTCTATATGAATGGTACCGTTTCTCGTCTGCGTACAGGTAATTCCAAGGCAATAGAACCGGGATGTGAGATTATTGTGCCAAGTAAGGATCCGAAGAAGAGAATGTCGGCAGCCGAAATTATAGGAATGGGTACTTCTGCGGCTTCATTAGCTACTATGATTGCAACTATGGTTAACCTCTTTAAGTAATGATTATGACTGAAGATAAGAATATAAATAAAACGACTCCACAACCTGAAGAACAAGAGATCGATTTGATAGAGTTGGCTCAGAAAGTTTGGGCTGGTCGAAAATTGGTATTTAAAGTTTGTGGGATTGCCCTGTTGGTAGGCCTTGTGGTAGCTTTTAGTATTCCCAAAGAATATTCTACTAGTGTGACGCTGGCGCCTGAGACTGGCAGTAAGTCATCTACAGGAGGTATGGGAGCATTAGCTGCTATGGCTGGTATCAATATTGGCAGTTCAAGTGGAGAAGATGCTCTTTCTCCCGAATTATATCCGGATATTGTTAACTCTACACCATTCTTGTTGGAAATGTTTGATGTAAAAGTGACTGACCAGAAAGGTAAAATTAATACGACTCTATATGAGTACTTGGATAAACATCAGCGATCTCCATGGTGGGGGGCGATTGCATCAGCTCCTTTTAAGGCATTAGGTTGGGTGGTTTCTTTGTTTAAAGATACACCGGAAGAACTTGGAGACGCAAAAATAGATCCTTTCTGTCTGACTCCGGATCAGGCCGGGATTGCAGATGCTTTGAGTCATCGTATATCTGTTTCAGTAGACAAGAAAACAGGAGTGACTACCCTTTCTGTGACCATGCAGGACCCATTAATATCTGCGGCTTTAACAGATACAGTAATGCGTTGTTTGCAAAATTATATAACTGATTATCGCACAAACAAAGCACGCCATGATTTGGCCTTTACGGAGAAGCTATTTGATGAAGCTCAAGGAAATTATTATGAAGCTCAGCAGAAATATGCTCACTTTCTGGATGGTAACCAGAATATCATTATGCAGAGTTTTCGTTCAGAGCAAGAACGTTTGCAAAATGAGGTGAATTTGGCTTATGGCGTATTCACTCAGATAGCGCAACAACTGCAAATGGCGAAAGCTAAAGTACAGGAAATTACTCCTGTTTATACTGTAGTACAACCTGCAACAGTTCCTTTGAGACCAGCTAAACCTAATAAAATCATGATTTTAATTGGTTTTGTATTTTTAGCGGGTGTTGGTAGTATAGGATGGATTCTCTTTGTTAAAGATTTATTGAACGGATGGAAGAAACAGCCAGAAAAATAAAAGAAAATGCTTCTTGCTGGTATGCTGTATATACGGCATCAAGAGCAGAGAAGAAAGTGAAGGAACAACTGGATAAGATAGGTATTGATAACTACCTGCCTCTTCAGCCAGTGATTCGTATGTGGAACAATCGTAAGAAAAAGATTTTTATTCCTGTTGTTCCGGGATGTCTATTTGTATATATCTCTTCTGAAGAGATTGCACAAGTAACCAGTATTCATGGAGTAACTTTTTTGCTGAAGGAAAAGGGACAATACGTTTCTATACCTGAGGTGCAGATGGAAACTTTCAGAGCGATGATAGAACGTTCCCATGAATTGGTTGAGTTCGCGCCTACAGATTTTGTTCCAGGAGCTACTGTACAGGTGATTCGTGGACAGTTGCAGGGATTAGTGGCTGAATTAGTTGAATGTCAGGGAAACAATAAGTTGTTACTTCGGATTGAAGGGTTGGGATGTGCTTTGGCTACAGTATCTGTAGATTGTGTAGTATCAAAAGAAAAACAATGAAACTGATTACCGAAGAACTTCTTGATAGAGTAACTGATCAGGCTAAGGAGAATTCACGTCTTCGAATGAATTATAATTTCCATGAATCCATGGAAGCTGCTATTCATAGGATGTTGAATGCTTTAGAGCCTGGAACTTATTTACCCCCTCATCGCCATAAAAACCCAGATAAGGAAGAAGTTTACTTGGTTTTACGAGGGAGTTTATTGGCTATTTTATTTGATGATGAGGGTAATGTAATGGAAAAGGTCAATCTGAATCCGACTCAAGGTCGTTATGGAATTGAAATTCCTCCTTGCGTATGGCATACTATTATTGTCTTGGAATCAGGAACGGTTATTTATGAAATTAAGCAGGGGCCTTTTGCACCTCTTACTCAGGAGAATCTGGCATCTTGGGCACCTCCAGTTGCTGACAAGGAGGCTGCCCGATTATTTATGGAGCGAATGCTTGAGTTTTAACACTCAAACATTCTGCTTCTTGCAAGCATGCAAGCTCCTACGATACCTGCCCTGTCTTTAAGTTTTGATGTTACGATTGCTGAGTCTTTGTTTACTAAATTAAGTGAATATTTGCGGACTGCGGTTTTTATAGGTTGGGTGATATAGTCACCTGTAAGTGAAATTGTTCCACCGATAATGACGAGTTCTGGATTGAAGAGATTGATAAGTCCGGCAATTTGTTTTCCTAGTTTCTGCCCAATTTCTTCCACTATCTCAATACACAAAAGGTCTTCTTTGTTTACAGAAGCAATGATTTCGTCCAGTGTTATAGGATTATTGACATCTCCTATACGGCTGGATAAAATAGAGTTTTCTCCGTTTTGTATACGTTCTAACAAGATACGGTGTAGTGCGGAACCAGAAGCTTCGGTCTCAAGACAGCCTTTTTTGCCACAATGACAAATGATTTCATTATCAAAAGTGCTGGTATGGCCAAACTCTCCGGAAAATCCTGATTTGCCCGTATAAATTTTGCCATCGATAATAATTCCAACACCTAATCCCCAACTGATATTTACGAAAATAATATCTTTTTCACCGTTTACGCATCCCTTTAGATATTCTCCATAGGTCATGGCGCGTGTATCATTGTCTATAGTGACCTTATATCCTAATTTTTCAGCCAAGACTTCTGATAATGGACGTTCCTCAAAGTTAAACTGGCTGAAACTATATCCGGACTCCGGGTTGACACGACCTGAAACGTTTACATTGATATTCAGTATTTTCTCCTTGGCTATTGTCAGTTTCTTTATGAAATTTGAAATGAGTTTACATAATTCATTCAATCCCTCTATTGAATTCTCAAATTTATAAGGGATATTCATTTTAAGTTCCATCATGTCGCCCTTGAAGTTTATCAAACCGATATTAATAGCAAATCTTTTAATATCAACTCCTATGAAATAACCGGATTCCGGGTTTAGTCCATATAAATTAGGATGGCGCCCTCCACTTGTTTCTAATTTACCGTAGTCGTTAATATAGCCTTCCTCACACATTTCACTAATAAATTTTGTAACTGTGGGGACGCTAAGATCCAACTCTTTAGACAGGTCAGTAATTGTTGAACTGCCATTATATATATAATGTGTAATAATTTTCTTTTTGAGAAGAGCGCTTTTGGTTCCTAGTTCTATTTCTTTTAAAAGATGTTGTTTCATATAGATTAATTATTTTGGTAATATCTACAAAGATAGTTAATTTGTTTATTAATTCAGGGTTTTCAGGGTGAAAAGATGTTTCTCTATTGTTTTTAATTGATAATAATAGTGAATGAATTTTATTAAGCGGATATTTGAATCTTCTTTTTATTAATAAAATATTTTATTATATGTTGATTGTTTAATAAATATGCGTATATTTGTACCGATATGCTAAGGATATTACGAGTGTATTATGAAAAACTAGTTCCTAATCCATATTAAAATTCTATATCATTAATATAAAAACGAAATTATCATGGAAAAGATTATTGGATTGATCAATGCTCCTTTTACTCCGTTTTATGAAAATGGAGAAGTAAATTATGAACCCATTGAAGCATATGCTAAGATGTTAGTAAAGAACGGTCTGCAAGGTGTATTCATTAATGGATCTTCTGGTGAAGGATATATGTTAACCGATGAAGAACGTATGAAACTCGCCGAACGTTGGGTAGAAGTTTCACCGGAAGGATTTAAGGTAATTGTACATGTAGGTAGTTGCTGTGTAAAGTCAAGTCGTAAGCTTGCCGAACATGCTCAGAAAATCGGTGCATGGGGAATTGGCGCTATGGCTCCTCCTTTTCCGAAAGTGGGTCGTGTCGAAGAACTCGTGAAATACTGTGAAGAAATAGCCTGTGGTGCTCCAAATCTTCCATTCTATTATTATCATATTCCTGCATTTAATGGAGCATTCTTATCAATGGTTTCATTTCTGGAGGCAGTAGATGGACGTATTCCGAATTTTGCAGGAATTAAATATACTTTTGAGAGTATGTATGAATACAATCAGTGCCGCTTGTATAAAGGAGGTAAATTTGATATGCTGCATGGGCAAGATGAAACCATTCTTCCATGTCTGGCTATGGGTGGTGCTCAAGGCGGCATTGGAGGAACTACCAATTATAATGGTGTAAATCTGGTTGGTATTATAGAAGCATGGAAAGCCGGAGATCTTGATAAAGCGCGTGAATTACAGAATTTCTCTCAGGAAGTTATTAATGTAATCTGTCATTTCCGAGGAAATATTGTAGGTGGAAAGCGGATTATGAAATTGATAGGATTGGATTTAGGTAAGAATCGTACTCCTTTCCAGAATATGACAGATGATGAAGAAGTACGTATGAAAGCTGAGTTAGAGGCTATTCATTTCTTCGATCGTTGCAATAAGTTTTAAGATAAACTAATACTGCAATTGCTATGAATACTACAGAATATCTACAGACATGGTCTGACTCTTATAAAAATGACATGATAAGCAATATCATGCCCTTTTGGATGAAATATGGTTGGGATCGCAAAAACGGAGGTGTTTATACCTGCGTAGACCGAGATGGTCAGCTGATGGATACAACTAAATCTGTTTGGTTCCAAGGGAGATTTGCTTTTACATGTTCATATGCATATAATCACATTGAACATAATTCAGAATGGCTGGAAGCTGCGAAAAGTACTCTTGATTTTATTGAAGCACATTGTTTCGATACAGATGGGCGTATGTTTTTTGAAGTGACTGAAACGGGTTTGCCTATTCGTAAACGTCGCTATGTTTTCTCTGAAACATTTGCTGCCATTGCGATGTCGGAATATGCTATCGCATCGGGCGATCATAATTACGCTGTTAAAGCCTTGAAACTGTTCAATGATATTCGGCGCTTTCTTTCTACTCCTGGAATTCTGGAACCGAAATATTGTGAACGCGTACAGATGAAAGGACACTCTATTATTATGATTCTTATTAATGTAGCTTCACGTATTCGTGCTGCTATTAATGATCCGGTTCTTGATCAACAAATAGAGGAATCCATAGCCATTTTGCGTAAAGACTTCATGCATCCGGAGTTTAAAGCTTTGCTTGAAACAGTAGGTCCCAATGGAGAATTTATTGATACAAATGCTACTCGTACCATTAATCCTGGGCATTGTATCGAGACTTCGTGGTTTATTCTTGAAGAAGCTAAGAGTCGTAATTGGGATAAAGAGATGGTTGATACAGCGCTTACGATTCTTGATTGGTCCTGGGAATGGGGTTGGGATAAGGAATTTGGAGGTATTATAAACTTCCGTGACTGTCGAAACCTGCCTTCGCAAGATTACGCACATGATATGAAGTTCTGGTGGCCACAGACAGAAGCCATTATTGCAACATTATATGCATATCAAGCTACTAAAGATGAAAAATATTTGGCTATGCATAAACAAATCAGTGATTGGACTTATGCCCATTTCCCTGATCCGGAATTTGGTGAATGGTACGGTTATCTTCATCGTGACGGAACAATTTCTCAGCCTGCAAAAGGAAATTTGTTTAAGGGACCATTCCACATCCCTAGAATGATGACGAAAGGCTATGCACTTTGTCAGGAATTGCTGTCAGAAAAATAATCTCTTATTTATATCATGAAAAACTCAAAAATTTATCCTTGGATAGTGGTTGCCCTCCTATGGGGGGTAGCCCTACTCAATTATATGGACCGACAAATGCTTAGCACGATGAAAGATGCTATGCAAGTAGATATTGTAGAACTTCAGTCGGCAACTAATTTTGGCCGTTTAATGGCCGTTTTCCTTTGGATTTATGGTCTTATGAGCCCAATTTCTGGTATGATTGCCGATAGGCTGAATCGTAAATGGTTGATTGTTGGCAGTCTTTTTGTTTGGTCTTTTGTGACCTATTTAATGGGAGTTGCAGAAACATTTAATCAAGTCTTTTGGTTACGTGCATTGATGGGAGTGAGCGAAGCTCTTTATATTCCGGCCGGCCTTTCTTTAATTGCTGATTATCATGGTGAAAAATCACGTTCTTTGGCGGTTGGTATTCACATGACCGGACTTTATACCGGACAGGCTATTGGTGGCTTTGGCGCTACGGTTGCGGCTGCTTTCTCTTGGCATACTACTTTTCATTGGTTTGGTATTATTGGTATTGCATATGCCTTTGTTCTGGTATTATTTTTAAGAGATAAAAAAGAGCATGTTAAAGTAGAACGTCCGGAACCTTCATCCAAGAATGGCGAGAAAGCAGGTTTGTTTAAAGGCTTATCATTACTATTCAGTAATATAGCTTTCTGGGTTATATTGCTTTATTTTGCGGCTCCTAGTTTGCCGGGATGGGCTACTAAAAATTGGCTTCCAACTTTGTTTGCTGAAAACCTTGATATTCCAATGTCACAGGCAGGACCTATGTCGACTATAACAATTGCACTATCTTCATTTATTGGTGTAATTTTAGGTGGTACTCTTTCTGATAAATGGGTACAAAAAAATATTCGTGGACGTGTATATACCGGTGCAATTGGTTTGGGATTGACGATTCCCTCTTTGTTATTATTGGGATTTGGGCATAGTTTTGTTGCTGTTGTTGGGGCTGGGTTGTTATTCGGTATCGGCTATGGTATTTTTGATGCTAATAATATGCCTATTCTTTGTCAGTTCGTTTCTTCTAAATATCGTGCAACAGCATATGGCATCATGAATATGACAGGAGTATTTGCAGGAGCATTTATCACAGATTTGCTGGGTAAGTGGACCGATGGTGGAAATTTAGGTTTAGGTTTTGCCATGTTGGCTATCATTGTATTTATAGCACTGGCAGTACAACTCTACTTCCTGCGTCCGAAAACAGATAATATGGAATAAAAATAAAAGGAAATGATTGTATCTAATTTACAGAACAGCCAAAGGGTAGAAGGACTTCACCCACTGTTTAAAACTCTGTTTGATTACGTAAAAACACATGATTTACTTCATGCTGAATTAGGACGAATTGAGATAGATGGTGATAACTTATTTATTAATAATGTGAATCCTGAGTGTGTTACACGCGATAAACAAGTTTTGGAGTTACATCGCGATTACATTGATGTACATATTTTGTTGGAAGGAACAGAGACTATAGGCTGGAAAGCTATTGAAGATCTAAAGAGTGAAATGAAACCTTATGCGGCAGAAGGGGATTGTGCTCTTTACTCTGATGTACCTACTACATTCGTTGATTTGCTCCCGGGACAATTCATGATTGTATATCCGGAGGATCCCCATGCTCCCCTTATCGGACAAGGTAAGATTCGTAAACTTATAGCAAAAGTTAAATTGTAGTTTGTTAAACGCATAATAAAAAAACGTCTAGATTGTTAATATTAATAATCCAGGCGTTTTTTATTATAGAGCTGTTATGTAAATTTCTATCATCATTGATTTGATAGATGTTTATTTTTTCTATGCAAATGGGAGAGGAGAGAGTTTCTTATTATAAGATTCTCTCTCCTCTAATTTATATATTGCTTATAATCAGTGTTATTATGTTTTATATAAGGTAAATGTCTTTTTTAGAGAGAATTACTATTATGATACTGTCTTTTAATAGACTAAATATATGCATTATGTATTTGTATCTAATTTATAAATGTGATTATAAATGGTTGATTAATAGTAATATAATGTTTCTCCCTATTTAATGCTTTGAGAGTAATAATGTGCTGGGGTTCCGATAGAACTTAGTAAACAGTTTTAAAAACACATATAAACATCTTTATTATTAACTCAAAAAGCAATACTTATGAAGAAAACCATCTTCTTGATTTTGTGCTTGTTATGTTCCATCGGAGCCATGGCGCAAAAGAAATCAATCACAGGTGTGGTTACGGATGCTACCGGTGAAACAGTCATCGGAGCAAGTGTTGTCGAGGTCGGTACCACCAATGGTGTTATAACCGACATTAGCGGCAAGTTTACGTTAATGGTCGATCCCAATGGAAAGATCAAAGTATCTTATGTTGGTTATCAGCCTCAAGTAATTGACATAAAAGGCAAAAATTCTTTTAATATTAAGTTGAAAGAAGACTCTGAAATGCTGGATGAAGTGGTAGTCACAGGATATTCCGGAACACAGCTTCGTTCTAAAGTAACTAACTCCATCTCTAAAGTAAAAGAGGAAGCTTTGACAACAGGTTTGTTCTCTAATCCAGCTCAGGCTTTATCTGGAGCGGTGTCAGGACTGAAAGTTATTCAAAGTTCCGGTAATCCAGGAGCAGCACCAACTATTATTCTCCGTGGAGGAACTAATCTGGATGGTACAGGTTCTCCCTTGGTAATTGTAGACGGCCAGCTTCGTGACGGACTAAATGACATTAATCCTGAGGACATTGAGTCCATGGATGTACTTAAGGATGCCGGTGCGACTGCACTTTATGGTGCGCGTGCCAGTAATGGTGTAATACTTGTAACAACTAAAAAGGGTAAACAAGGTTTTCGTGAGATAAACTTTAAAGCTAAAGTTGGTCTGAATTACGCATATACTCCTTATGACTTTCTTAATGGTGGAGAATATATCAAAGCGTTAAGACAAGCTGTTTATGATGCAGGTAATTTATTTGTTGATAAAGCCGGTAATACAAAGGGATACGGTGTTTATGCGAATGGTGCTCTTGACGGTGCACAGCCTTATGGTACAGGTAATGTATATGGTAAATCAGCATATAGTACAATGTATTTAAATGATGAAAACTCGTGGTTGCTTCAAAAGGGATGGAAGACGGTAGTTGATCCTATTACTGGAAAAGATATTATTTATAAAGATACCAATCTGGATAAATATAATCTAAACAATCCGGCATTATCACAAGATTATAACATAAATATGTCTGGTGGGAATGATCGTGGAAGTTATTATGCAGGTATCGGATATAATCGTCAGGAAGGTATACCTATTAATACATTTTATGAACGTTACTCATTTGTGACAAATGCAAGTTATAAAATAGCAGATTGGCTAACAAGTACATCATCGTTAAACTATAACCGCGCTAATTGGGAAAGTATGCCTGGTTCCAATGGATCAGAGGCAAATTATTTTGGTCGTATTCGTTCGTTACCTTCTACTGTGATTTTTGAGGACGAAGAAGGAAATATGGTGTTAGGTCCAGGTACGGCAGATGGAAATCAGTCTTACCAACCGGATAAATGGTGGCAAGATTTACAGTCTGATAAATTCACAATGATACAGTCGTTTAAGATTGATTTGTTGAAAAACTTATCGGTTAATTTGAATGCAAATTGGTATTACTCAGAAGATTTACAGGAAAAATTTACAAAAGACTACGAAAAGAATCCTGGGAATTATGATAGAACCCGTTCAAGTTCAATGCAGTATACCCGTGATTTTAGACAGACCTACAATGCGGTATTAAACTATAAACAGACATTCTTTAAAGACCATAATGTCGAATTGATGCTTGGAACAGAATACTATGATAAGTATTATCGTCAATTTAAAGCTTCAGGACAAGGTGCGGCAACAGATGATTTGCCAGACCTTGGTTTAACTGATCCAGGAGCAAACAAACGTTCTATTGATTCAGAACATAAAAAATTGAGAATCTTATCTTTCTTCGGACGTCTGAATTATGATTATAAATCAAAATATCTGTTATCGGCAGTATTCCGTCGTGACGGTTATTCCTCTTTATTAGGCGATAATCGTTGGGGATTTTTCCCAGGTGTATCTGCCGGATGGATTTTCGGTCGTGAAGATTTCATCAAAAATACTATTCCGGTAATGTCATTTGGTAAGTTGCGTATGAGTTATGGTATTAATGGTAATGCATCAGGGATTGGTGAATACGATTTGCAAGGAGCTTATGGACCTACCACTAACTATAATGGAAATTTGGCATATCTTATCAGTAAACTTCCGAATCCGAGTTTAAGATGGGAAAAGACTGCTACCTTTGAAGCTGGTATTGATATGAGCTTCTTCGATAATCGTTTGACTACTAATTTTACATTCTATAATCGTTTGACATCCGACAAATATGCTAGTTTGAGTTTTCCTACTTCAACGGGATTCTCTTCTGTGACTAATAACAATGGTGAACTGCGTAACCGCGGTCTTGAAATTGAATTGTCCGGTAAGATTTTTGAGAATAAAGATTGGTCATGGTCTGCATCTGGTAATATTTCATATAATAAAAATACAATTGTTTCATTACCAGATAATGGACTTGAAAGAAATCGGCAAGATGCTTATGAGATTTATTCTGGTAAAGGTAACGAAAAAATGTGGGTAGATGGTTATCAGGAAGGTCGTGAACCCAACATGCTTTATCTTTATAAAGCAGATGGTATTTACAAATCATATAATGAAATTCCTGGTAATCTGATTGTAAAACATATGGGGTCAGTAACTTACTATGGTCCAGAAGCTTGGAATAAACTTAGTGCGGAGGAACAAGATGCTAAAAAGAATTTTCCGATCCAGCCTGGTGATGTAAAATGGCATGATGTAAATGGCGATGGCACCATCGATCAATTCGATCAAGTAAAAGTAGGAAATATGAATCCGCATTGGATGGGTGGTTTCAATACAACTCTTTCATGGAAAGGACTGAAACTATATGCTCGTTTCGACTTTGCACTTGATTTCTGGGTGTATGAAAACTCAGATCAGAGTAAGACACCATGGTATATGGGATGTATGCAAGGTTCGTATAATGTACCTACTTTATACTATGATACATGGTCAGAATCAACCCCAGATGCTAAATACCCTCGTTTCTTATATGCAGATCAATTGGGTAAGAATAACTACAATACTCCATCAACCTTGTTTGCTTACAAAGGGAACTATTTAGCTGTACGTGAACTGTCACTGAGTTATGCTCTTCCTCAGAAGTGGGCGAGTGCTGCCAAAATGCAACGTGCTGAAGTGTCCATAACTGGACAGAACCTGGGATATATTACAGGAGCAAAGAATGTTTCATCACCAGAAACTGGAGCTAACGGAAAAGTAGGTTCAGGATATGCATTGCCTCGTACGGTGTTATTTGGTGTGAATCTGACTTTCTAAATTTACAAACCTTTAAAAGAATGATTATATGAACATCTTTAAAATAATGATACGATTAGGAGTTTTGGCAGTTACTGTCTGCTTGTACAGTGCTTGTGATTCACTCGATTTGGCACCTATTGACTCTTATGGTACAGGAAACTATTGGAAAAGACCAGAACATGTGCAGGCCTATATGGATGGATTGCATAAAAATCTCCGTGATAAGATTTTTCAGCATCAATATACTTTTGGAGAATCAAGAGGCGGCACAAGTATCGTGGGAACTGCTGTAGACGGTACTTCTCTATCATATGGTGAATTGGTCACTCAACAATTAACTCCACAAAGTTCGGGAGTAAGCAAATTTGGAGAACTTTACGGAATGATAGCTAATGTGAATATCTTCTTACAAAACACAAAGGATGCAACTTATATGACCGAAGACGAAAAAAGTTACTACCTAGGTCAGGCTTATGGTTTGCGTGCTTATTATTACTTTGATTTATACAGGATATATGGAACTGCCCCTTTGCGTTTGGATCCTAATCCGGTCGTTAATGGGAACTTTAATCCGGAAGAGTTGTATGCAGGACGTGCAAGTGGATCCACTCTGATGGGACAGATAAAATCAGACTTGACTGAGTCACTGAAGTGTTTTGGTGATAATAACTCTTTTGATCCTTACAACAGAGGTAATAAAAAGGCTTATTGGTCCAAAGCAGCTACAGAATATCTGGCAGCAGAAGTTTATCTGTGGAATGCAAAGGTATCAATTGATGATAACAAAGCAAATGAAACTGATTTGCAAATAGCAAAAACATATCTTAATAATTTGATGAGTAATTATAACTTAACGTTACAACCATCTTATAGTAGTGTTTTTGATGTAACTAATAAAGGTAATTCTGAAATTATTATGGCTGTTAGATATGCCGAAGGGGAAGCTAGTAATAGCTATACTACCTACATATATAATTTTCAAACAGGAAACTTTAAGACTGTAGGTTATAATGATGAAAACGGAAAACTTATGGGAGATACTTTGAAAGTTGGTACAACCGGGCAACAGCGCATTGAATACAAATCACAGTTCTTCCTTGCGTATGATAAAATCGATACTCGTCGGGATGCTTCGTTCTTAAGTGCTTATCACAAAGAAACGAATAAACTACAAGGCACCATATTTAAAAAGATTATGGGACATTTCAATCAAACAACCAATCAATATGTATGGGATGCTGATGCTGTATTGTATCGTTTGGCAGGTGTATATCTGATGATGGCTGAGGTTGAAAATATGCAAGGAGGAGATGTTGCTAAATACATTAATTTTGTTCGTGAACGTGCCTATGGCAAGGCTTGGGATAAGGCTAAATATGGTTATGAGAATGCCGATTTCACAACTAATGAATTAGCGATTCTTCACGAAAAAGATAAAGAAATGCTTGGTGAAGGACAGCGCTGGTGGGATGTATTACGTATGACCCTAACTAAAGGCGGAAAGCCACTGGTGTTCTGTACAGAAGGAAGCGTAGACGGCACTCCTATTTTGAATGAGGCTACTGAAGCATATAAAGTACTTTGGCCTATTGAAACTGAAATGCTAAATAAAGATCCCAAGTTGGAGCAAACTCCAGGGTATGTTAAATAGAAATTATTCGATATACTGGAGAAAGATTTTCTCAGATATTTAAAAGTGGCATGGGACTTATTTCTGTATTACCAGGGATAAGTCCCATTATTGTAAAAATGAAGGTTTGTTTTTTATTTTATATTTATCTTCCAATAGCAAACTAATTATTCTTTCTGGAAATTGTATCCAATAATTAATAATAAAAGTCATACGTGCTTGGAGCCGTTCATGCCAATGGACTAAAGGTAACAGGGAGTGGAAATCAAAAGAAAAGCATTATGTCAGTGGAGA
>NZ_JAFKPJ010000024.1:0-56904 GCF_019633765.1 Bacteroides sp. 11BF | reverse complement strand
AAAAATCAGCGACATGTACAACTTTTTACTCATATTTATCAACTTAAATTAATTCCGCCAACGGGTTTATGTTAGTTTTTCACAAAGATAAGAGTAATATTCATATATTCGTAATAATGAATTTTAAATCTTTTTATATCTTTGCAACCTGTGCAATAATTATCGTTCCTTTAGTTACAACAGATGATAGTATGAAAAAAGACGGTTTCTCAGAAATTTATGATGTTTATTTTCCGAAGTTACTGCGTTTTACCCAAACGTATCTGATTTCAGAGGATGAATCGGAGAATATTGTCCAGGAAATCTTTATCTATTTATGGGAACACAGAGATATCATCGAAACACTTCAGAACCTGAATGCCTATCTATTTACATTGGCAAAAAACCGTTGTATCGACTATTTTCGTAAAGAGATGGTTCGTGATATCCGTAAAGGTTCGCTTTCGGAGATAGAAAACAGGGAACTCCAACTGAAACTATATTCATTGGAAGCATTTGACAACGATCGCCTTTCGGATGCTGACATTGAGGAGATATTGAATAATGCCATCAATCGCTTGCCGGAGCGTTGCCGTGAAATATTTATTATGAGCCGTTTGCAGAATCTCCGCTATAAAGAGATAGCTATACGGCTGAATGTTTCTCCCAATACGGTTGAGAATCAGATTGCCATCGCATTGCGCAAGTTAAAAGAAGAACTGAAAGACTACTTTCCCCTTTTTGTTTTCATTATCTGAAAAAGAATCCCTATTTTTGTCAAGTTATTAGGAATTACTTATTTTATATTCAAAACACAACAATGAAACACTTAGTTATTTGCATCGTCCTGATGGTGGGCGGTGCTTGCTGCTTTGCACAGCAAAAGAAAGTGGCTGCCCATAAGGCCACGAGTGGTAATCCTGTACTCCAGGGGTGGTATGCCGATCCGGAAGGCATTATTTATGATGATACTTATTGGATCTTTCCAACTTGGAGCGACGTTTACGAAAAACAGACTTTCTTTGATTGTTTCTCTTCCAAAGACCTTGTGAACTGGACCAAACATGCTTCGGTTCTGGATACTACAGCCGTTAAATGGGCTAAGAAAGCGATGTGGGCTCCTTCGGTGATTAGTAAAAATGGAAAATATTATTTCTTTTTTGGAGCGAACGATGTTCACGAAGGAGAGATTGGTGGCATTGGCGTGGCAGTCAGCGATCGTCCGGAAGGACCGTACAAAGATTTGCTGGGCAAGCCGTTGATTAATGAGATAGTGAATGGAGCGCAACCGATCGACCAGTTTGTGTACAATGATGACGGGCGTTATTATATGTATTATGGTGGTTGGGGACATTGTAATGTAGTGCAGTTGAACGATGATTTTACAGGATTGGTACCTTTCGAAGACGGTACTATCTATAAAGAAGTGACTCCGGAAAATTATGTCGAAGGACCGTTTATGTTCAAGAAAGACGGCAAATATTATTTTATGTGGAGTGAAGGAGGTTGGGGAAGCCCTGATTACTCTGTAGCTTATGCTATTTCCGATTCTCCGTTCGGTCCTTTTAAACGTGTAGCCAAAATTCTGGAGCAGGATTCTTCAGTGGCAACCAGTGCCGGACATCACTCGGTGTTGCATGCTCCCGGGTCGGATGATTATTATATTGTTTATCATCGTCGTCCGCTGAATGATAATGCGCGCGATCACCGCGCGACTTGCATTGACAAAATGACTTTTGACAAAGACGGATTTATTAAACCTGTGAAGATGACTTTTGAGGGTGTACCTCCACAGAAGATCAAGAAGAAATAAGGAAATCGTTTGGGAGATGTGCCGGAAACAGAATGGCACATGAACAAAGCTGGTTTTGTAAACGGCCGCAGATGCTGACTTTTTCAAACTGTCGATGACATTTGAAATTGCATCTGAGGCCGTTTTATTGTTTGGGATCAGTAGGGTATCTTCGGGCGAATATGGTGATCATTAAGAGTGAGAAAGTGCATTAAGAAGTCCATTGTTTGATGGGATGTGCTTCTTTATGAAGTGGTGAAGTCATGACTGAAAAATCTTCTGGTCTGCATGTAAAGTTCATCTTAGCCGCTAAGATGGACATCTTGGCTGCCGAGATTTGCATCTTGGCGGCTAAGATACACATCTTGAGTGCTGAGATGGACAGTATGATATGAAGAATCCCATTTTCTTTAGTATTCTGACGAACTTTGACCAGAGACTTTTGTGTGTTTGATTTTAATCTTGTGATGGGCTTGTTCAGAAGAGGTTTCCGGAGAGGGAGAGGTATAAACCGATGAAAAGGGTGGGACAGGGGATTGTGATGTTTTATTCTGGCTGCATGGGTCTGATTGCAAAGAAAAAAAGTTTTTTGAAAAAAAGTTGTTTTTCTTTTAGTGGATTTTAAAGGCTGTTACGCCTTATTAATAGAAACCCTAAAAAATGAATGAACTAATAGATAAATATTTTGCAGGAGAAATGACTGACTGGGAGAAAAAAGACCTTTTCGACCGGATAGAGACGGATGAAACTTTGAAGAAAGAATTTCTCCGGATGCAGAATGTAGTGGCGTTGACCGGAATACTTTCCCGGCAGGACGATCCTGAAGTCAGCCGAAAAGGGAAGCAGCATTTCGCGCAACTCCTGTTTCGTAAAAGATTGAAGCGGACAATTACCGTATCTTTGAAATATGCCGCTGTTTTCGCGGTGTTGATTGCAGGTACTTTCTACGTCACAAAGCAATACTTGTCAGAGGAATTCGGTAAAAACTATACTATGATTACAGCTCCCAAGGGACAGCGGGTAAAAGTGGATTTACCGGATGGAACCGTTGCCTGGCTGAGTCCTTGCAGCAGTCTCCGCCTGTCGGCATCTTTTAATGAGTCGGACCGTAAAGTTGAATTGGATGGTGCTACTTATTTTGATGTGGCAAAGAATCCTGAAAAGCCGTTTATCGTTTCGGCCAAGGGCTATCGGATCAGAGTGCTCGGAACTAAATTCAATATATCGGCCTATAAGAATAGTGCTGAATTTGAGACGGACCTTGTAGAAGGCTGTGTTCATATTTATGATCCGGCAGATATAAGGAATGAAGTATTTCTGCAACCCAAAGAGAAGGCGGTGCTGTGGGGAGACCGTCTGATGAAGCGGGAATCGGACTTTGATAATGAAGAATACCTGAAGAACGGAATAGTGAGTTTCCTGTCGGAACCTTTCGGGAGAGTGCTGAACAGCGTCGCTTTATGGAATGACGTAAATTTCAAGATAGAACGTTCGGTCAATGCAACCCAACGCATTTCCGGTAAATTCCGGCAAAGTGATTCTTTGGAGAGTATCTTAAAAGCTTTGCAAGGTGCCATGCCTTTCAAATACAAGATAGTTAGTGAAGAAGAAATTATTATTTATTGATAAATACGGATGATACTCTAACTAAAAACAGATGCCTATGAAATAGAAAAACAGTATGAAGTGAAAAAAAGGAGGAAATGGTCTGGTACACCTTTCCCTCCCGATAAAGTCAACACATTTGGCTGGTCCTAATAAAAAACAACAAAGTATTAACCTTATTACATTGCAAAAGTATGAAAAAAAACTTATTGCTGTTATCTTATGCAATTAAACAACGTGAAATTATTCAAATCTTGCGAATTATGAAATGCACAGTCTTGCTATTATTTCTGCTTATCCTTCAGGCACATGCCGGTGTAAGCTCGCAAAATGCAAGGGTAAACATGTCTCGAAACCAACTTCCGTTAAAGGAGTTTATGGCGGAAATTGAAAGACAGACAGACTATCTGTTTATCTATAGTGATGCAGAAATCAATGCTTCTCGTCAGGTAAGTGTGAAGAAAGGTACTCATAGGGTGGCCGATTTACTGAGCGAGGTGCTCTCTAAGAATAATATTTCTTATAATTTCGCAGATAATTATATTTCTCTTCATGTACGCAAAGAGGCTGAAGCACAGTCTTTGGCTGCATCTCCCCAACAGAAAAAGAATACAATTCAAGTATCGGGAACCATCGTAGATACAGCAGGTGAGCCTATAATCGGGGCTAACATCAAATTGAAAGGTGCTCAGGGAACCGGAACGATTACGAACGTGGAGGGTAACTTTAAATTGGAAGTGCCTACCAATGGTGTACTGATCGTTTCCTTTATCGGATACCAACAGCAGGAAGTGCCGGTGAACGGAAAAACCATGCTGAGAATTAAAATGGCGGAAGACGCAGAAGTGCTTGATGAAGTGGTGGTAACAGCTTTGGGTATCAAACGCGAAGAAAAGGCATTGGGTTATGCTGTCCAGAAGGTGGGTGGAAGTAAGTTGTCCACTGTGAAACCTGTTAACATCGCTACTTCACTGACCGGTAAGGTTGCCGGTCTGAACGTAACCAACAGTACGGAGTTCAATACGGCTCCGACCCTCAAACTGCGTGGTGAGACTCCGTTATTGGTTGTGGACGGTGTGCCGTATAGCAATATCTCTCTGAATGATATCGCGGCGGATGACATTGAGTCTGTTGACGTATTGAAAGGAGCTACTGCATCGGCTTTGTATGGTGCCCGCGGAGGTTCGGGAGCTATCATGGTGACTACAAAGAAAGGTAGCCAGGAAGGACTGAATATTTCGGTAAACAGTAGTACGATGTTCAATGCCGGCTATCTGGTGTTGCCGGAAGTGCAACACGGATACAGTACCGGTCAGGGAGGTAAATATACCGCTGCCGACTTTGTTTGGGGTGATAAATTGGATATCGGCCGTACAGCCGTACAGTATGACCCGTATACTTATGAGTGGAAAGAGATGCCGTTGGTTTCGAAAGGTAAAGACAACTTTAAGAACTTCCTGGAAACAGGTTTCATCACCAATAACAATATCAGTATCAGCCAGACCGGTAAATACGGTAGTTTCCGCTCTTCTTTGTCGCATGTTTATAACAAGGGACAATATCCGAACCAGAGATTGAATAAGATTACTTATTCGGTAGGTGGAGACATGAAGTTCGGCAAACTGAGTTTCGAAGGAGGGGCGATCTACAACAAGCGTTTCTATCCCAATGGTGAAGGAGCCGGTTATGGCGGCGGCGGTTACATCTACAACCTGTTGGTATGGACAGGTACCGATTATGATGTGCGCGACTATAAAAACTATTGGAGAAAGAAAGACGAAGAACAGAACTGGATGAATGACGTGTGGTATGATAACCCTTATTATCTGGCGCATGAAATGACTTCATCGAATGATTATGATAAAGTAAACGCTTACTTGTCGGGTAAATATGACATCATGCCCTGGCTGAACTTCTCAATGAGAGCCGGTGCCGATGCTTATGCCAGCCGTACGGAAAAGAAAAACGCAATGAGTGCCCGCGGCGGATGGGACAAGAACGGATACTTCTATACATCCAAATCTACCGGATTCAGTTTCAATGGTGATGCCTTGTTATCTGCCAACCACAGTTTTGGCGATTTTGCCATCGATGGTTTTGTCGGAGGTACCATCTATTATTACTATGATGATGCCATATCATCGAATACCCGTAACGGATTGAGCATTCCGGGCTATTATTCGCTGAAAGCATCGGTTGACCCGATTGCTTCCTCAAGTTCATACAAGCAAAAACAGGTGAATTCTATTTACGGAAAATTCTCTGCTTCCTGGAAGAGCACCGTGTTTGTGGATGTTACGGCACGTAATGACTGGTCGTCTACTTTGCCCTCGGAAACACGTTCTTATTTCTATCCGGCTGTATCGGGAAGTATCATCATGTCGCAGTTACTGAAGATGCCCGAATGGCTGAACTTCTGGAAACTGAGAGGTGCCTGGACTGTAACGAAGAGCGACTTGGGCATTTATGATACGAATCAGGCTTACAGTGTAAGCACCAACGTATGGGACGGAATGAATACTGCCGTATATCCGGAAATGATTCGCAGTACAACCCTTGAACCGACTGCTGCGCGTTCTTACGAAATCGGTACTGCTTTCAATGTATGGAACAACCGTTTGCGCTTTGATATTTCTTATTATAACAAGCTGAAATACAACCTGACACGTGAAGCTACAATCAGTGGATCGTCCGGTTTTACCAAAACATTGGTGAACTATGATGAAGAGCAGGTTCGTCGGGGAGTGGAAGTTTCGTTGACAGCGTCTTTGATCCAATCAAAAGACTGGAATTGGGAAGTGAATGCTAACTGGGCCCGTGACCGTTACTTCTATGCTAAGGTTGACCCGGTGTACTCTACACAGAAACCTTGGGTAGCTGCCGGTAAACGTTGGGACTGGTATGGCATCTATGATTGGGAACGTGACCCTCAGGGAAACATCATTCATGAAAACGGTTATCCCGTACAAAGCAAATACCAGTCGGTAATGGGTAATGAATATCCGGACTGGATCTGGGGGCTTAGCACTACCTTGCGCTATAAAGAATGGACTTTGGGAATCTCGCTGGACGGACGTGTAGGCGGTATGGCTTATTCTCGTACGGAGCAGACCATGTGGAACACCGGTGTACACCCCGATAGTGATAACAAATGGCGTTATGATGAAGTGGTGAACGGCAAAAAGAACTATGTGGGCCAGGGTGTGAAAGTGGTATCGGGTAAGGTTGAATACGACACAACCGGAAAGATTATCAGTGATACGCGTGTGTTTGCACCGAACGATACACAGGTTTCGTATGAAAGCTATATCAAGAACTACAATCCGTGGTCGGGTGGCAAGGTTTACCAGAACGTTCACGACTGTACATTCCTGAAATTGCGTGAGCTTTCATTGTTGTACACAATGCCTAAATCAGTATGTGATAAACTGCATATGAAAGGCGTTACACTCGGTTTGATCGGACAGAACTTATTGATCTGGATGAAAGAGTTTAAGTATGCTGACCCGGATGTGGATTCGGACGACCTGAATTCACCTTCTATGAGATATGTCGGATTTAATGTTAAGTTTGATTTGTAAAAATGGAAATTATGAAACTAATAAATAAAACGTTGCTTTTACTTACAGCAAGTGCCGCTATCCTGGCATCTTGTAACAAGTTTGATGATTTGAATACGAACCCGGATGCCGCAACCAAGGTGACAGCCCCCATGTTGGCGACAAAACTTATCCTGAATATCACACAACAGGGTGCTGCAAAGAATTTTGTATACCACAGTATGCTGAGTAAGCAGATCGCATGGTCGGAGAATGCTTCGGATGAACAGTACAATCTGTTTGGCAGAACCGATTTTGACGGTTATACCATTCTCACAAACTGCCAGAAGATGATTGATGCGGCCAATGATGGAGATAAGGACTCGTATGCTGCTTTGGCTAAGTTTATGAAGGCCTATAAGCTGTTTTATAAATCATTGGAAGTGGGCGATATCCCTTACAGTGATGCTTTGAAAGGCGAAGAGGGAGTTCAGAAGCCTAAATACGATACACAGAAAGAGGTGATGCGTCAGGTATTGGAAGATTTGGAAGAGGCTTACACTTTATTCTCATCGGGTGATGACTTTGACGGTGACCCTATCTTTGGCGGTGACACTGAAAACTGGAAAAAGACCGTGGTTGCATTCGAACTGAAGGTACTGACCCACTTGTGTAAGAAAGAGGCGGACGCAGACCTGAAAGTGAAAGAACGCTTTGCCCGACTGGCTGCCTCGGGTTCACTGATGACATCGAATGCAGATAACTTCCAACTGGTATATTCTAATAAGGCCGGACAGCTTTATCCGTTCTACTATACACAAAACAAGCATTCTGACTATCTGATGATGTCGAGCGTGATTATCGATAACCTGAAAAAGTTCAATGACTACCGCATGTTCTATTATGCTTCTCCTTCGAAAGCCCAGACAGACAAAGGGGTGAAAGAGTCCGAGTGGGATGCTTATCTTTCGGTAGATCCTTCGGACAGCTATTCAAATATCTCCGTTCTGTACGGAAAAGGTGAATTCTGCCTGGCTAACCTTCGCTATACCCGTATTCCGGAGGGGGAACCTCTGATGCGCCTGAGCTATGCGGAGCAGAACTTTATATTGGCTGAGGGAGCTGTACGCGGCTGGATTTCGGGAGATGCTTCTACTTATTATAAGAAAGGTATAGAAGCCAGCATGAATTTTATAGCGGACAACACGCCTGATAAGGAAGAGTATACTCATGGACGTACCATTACCCAAGAGTATATACAGGAATACTTGGCACAACCGGTCATCCAGTTATCCGGTGATAAGGAAAAAGACCTGGAGATGATCTTATTGCAACGTTATCTGGCCTCGTTCCTGCAACATCCGTATGACGCTTACTATGACTACCGCCGTACAGGATATCCGGTATTGCCTATCAATCCGAATACGAACCTGAATACAGAAAAGGATAAGATCCCTACAAGATGGATGTATCCGGAGGCTGAATTCAGTTATAATCCGGATAACGCCAACGAAGCTGTTCAGCGTCAGTACAACGGTTCGGACGATGTGAATAAGTTAATGTGGATTCTCCAGTAAATTATTACTCATTTGAAGGTAAACGCACAGGTATATCCTGTGCGTCCTTCTTTATACCCAAATAATCATAACCATGAAACAAATTTATTTATTGCTGGCTATCCTGTTGGGAAGCCTTCAGCTGGCAAGTGCACAGCAGCAAACTCTCCGGTTCAACAAAGACGGTAAATTCAAGATTGTCCAGTTTACCGATGTTCATTATATCTATAATGACCCCCGTTCGGACATATCGGTTGAGCGTATCAATCAGGTACTGGATTTGGAAAAACCCGATCTTGTTCTTTTCACAGGTGACGTGATTTATGGCAAACCCGCGGAAGAAGGGATGCGTACGGTATTGAATCTGGTATCTAAAAGAGAGATTCCTTTTGCCGTAACTTTCGGGAATCATGATAATGAGCAGGGATTGACCCGTGAAGAACTGCTGAAGATTATCCAGTCCGTTCCTTACAACCTGACACAGACCACTCCGGGAATCTCGGGGGTGACCAATTTTATCCTGCCTGTGAAGTCGTCGGACGGAAAACGCAATGCAACGGTTCTTTATTGCATCGATTCCCATTCTTATTCACAGATAAAAGGGGTGAACGGATACGATTATATCAAATTTGACCAGATTCAGTGGTATCGTGAGAACAGTAAGAAGTTTACTGCGGAAAATAATGGCGTTCCGGTTTCGTCGTATGCATTTTTTCATATAGCTTTGCCGGAGTATAATCAGGCAGCCTCTTCCGAAAGCGCAATACTTTATGGTATTCGTAAAGAAAAAGCATGTGCTCCCCAGTTAAATTCGGGCTTGTTTACTGCCATGAAAGAGATGGGAGATGTGAGAGGTATATTTGTGGGACACGATCATGATGACGACTATGCTGTGTCATGGAAGGGCATCTTGCTGGCATACGGACGTTATACTGGCGGTAATACAGTCTATAACCATCTGACAAACGGTGCGAGGGTGATAGAGTTGGATGAAAACGCAAGCAGCTTCCGTACATGGATACGCCTGAAAGAAGGGATTGTACAACAAGTGACCTATCCTGCCGATTTTACTAAAGAATAAAGGTTGCACAAAAGCATGATGCGATATGACACTGCCGCCACGATGGGATATGTTTTTGGAGTGAAACAGCCGCAAGTTTGGACAGGACGTCCGATGATACAGGTTTTCAAGTAAACAGTACTGTCACAACCCGAAGAAAAACAATGCACATAATATAAATTGGATAAAATGAAAAAGATTTTTTTTATGACGCTTTTCCTGCTGGTAACTATGGTGGGGCAAAGTAAAGGTAAAGGTGAATTTACGGTTCTGCAATGGAATGTATGGCAGGAAGGTACAATGGTTCCGGGAGGATATGATGCAATCGTTAACGAGATTGTACGTTTGCAACCCGATTTTGTGACGTTCAGTGAAGTACGCAATTACCATAACACTCGTTTCAACGACCGTATTGTGGCTTCTCTCAAAGAGAAAGGGCTGGATTATTACTCTTTCTATACTTATGACACAGGCTTGCTGAGCAAACATCCGATCACGGATTCACTGACTGTATTTCCGGAAAACGGAGATCACGGAAGTATCTATAAACTGACCAGCTCGGTGGACGGACATAAAGTGGCTGTTTATACGGCGCATTTGGACTATTTGGATTGTGCATATTACAATGTACGTGGTTATGACGGTTCCAGTTGGAAAGAGATACCTATTCCGACTACTGTGGAAGAGGTGCTCAAAGTGAATGTGGCATCTCAACGCGATGACGCCATCAAGATGTTTATCGCTGAGGCAAAAAAGGACATTGCAAACGGATATAGCGTGATTGTAGGCGGTGACTTCAACGAACCTTCACATCTGGACTGGATTGAGGAAAACAAGAATCTGTACGACCATAATGGTCTCGTAATTCCCTGGACAGTGACAACATTGTTGGAGAAGGACGGATTTATAGATACATACCGCCATATTTACCCGAATCCGCTGACTCACCCGGGATTTACATATCCGGCAGATAATCCGCTGAAAGAACCCGGTAAACTGACATGGGCACCGAAAGCGGACGAACGTGACCGCATTGATTTTATTTTCTATCAGGGAAAGGATATTGAAGCAAAGAAAGCGGTGATCTTTGGTCCGAAAGGCTCTATCGTACGTAACCAGAGAGTACAGGAGACTTCAAAAGACAAATTCCTGCTTCCGTTGGACGTATGGCCGACCGATCATAAAGGACTGTTGGTAACGTTTAAGATGAAGTGATGTTTCACCACAGAAGACATAGAGTAACACAGAGTGAATTTTAAGTCATTGATTATTGACATAAATGCTCTGTGTTACTCTGTGTCTTAAATCTCCCCACGCATCCGGTCTTCGAATGCTGCGAGCGCTGCTTTGGCACCTTCCCCCATTGCGATGATAATCTGTTTGTAGGGAACGGTGGAGACATCTCCGGCAGCATAGATCCCCGGAACATTGGTGCGGCAGTGGGAGTCTATTATGATTTCACCCGGACGGTTTACTTCTACCGTCTCCCGGAAAATACCGCTGTTGGGCATCAGTCCTATCTGTACAAAAATGCCGTCTAACCCGATCACCTGTTCCTGCTCCGTCTGACGGTCTTTGACACGGATGCCGGTAACTTTGTCGCCATTGCCTATCACTTCGGTGGTCTGCGAATGGACGAAGACTTCTACGTTCGGCAGGCTTTTCAGTTTCTCCTGCAACACTTGGTCTGCTTTCAGTTCATCCATAAATTCGAGTACCGTGACTTTTGAGCAGATGCCTGCCAGATCGATGGCAGCTTCGATTCCGGAGTTTCCTCCTCCTACGACAGCCACATGTTTTCCTTTGTAGAACGGACCATCGCAATGCGGGCAGAATGCAACTCCCCGGCCGATGTATTCCGCTTCGCCCGGTACATTCAGTTTACGCCAGCTTGCACCGGTGGCAACGATTACTGCCGGAGCAGAGAAACGCTCGCCCCCTTTGGCTGTGAGCACTTTGTCTTTGCCTTCAAGCTCGAGCTTTTCAAGCCGGCGATGTTCGAGCAGGTCGATAGGATATTGTGCCATGTGCGTTTTCAAGTTATCGGCCAACTGACTTCCGGTGGTTGAGGGAACGGAAATCAGGTTCTCTATGCCGACTGTCTCTTTTACCTGTCCGCCTATTCTTTCGGCAATAACGGCTACATTCAGGCCTTTGCGGGCCGAATAGATGGCAGCGGCGGAACCTGCCGGACCTCCACCGACTACAATCACGTCATACTTCCTGATAGAACTTTCACGGGGGCTTTGTTCCACTCCATATTGTTCTTCCAGTTTGCTCAACAGTTCGCCAAAGTCGCCGCGGCCTACATGAATCAGTTTGCCGTCTGCGAATACAGAGGGAACTCCCTGTATTTTCAAGGCTTCTACTTCGGCTTGATTGATGGCACCATCCACCGTCTGGTGCTGGATCCGGGCGTTGAGTGTGGTCATGGCATTGAGTGCCTGCACTACGTCGGGACAGTTGGTACAAGTCAGTGACACATAGGTTGTCAGGCGGATAGGTCCTTTCAATGCTTTTACCCGGTTGCAAATCCCTTCGTCCGGGAAGTTTTTGCCTTTTCCGTCTGCGTTCAGTACGGCGAGTAGTAATGAACTGAATTCATGTCCGTTGGGGACGGCGCGGAAAGTGATGCCCGTCCTTTGGTCGTCTTTGAGAAGCGTAAATTCCAGTCCTTCGCCCTCATGGATCCGGCAAGATAGTTTCTCTGAACAAGATGCCACGTCGTTCAGAAGGTCCAGGAGTTCGTTGCGGCTTTCGTGCTGTGGTGAGACGGTGATATCAAATGTGTACTTCGCCTCCAATCCGGAGAAGATGGTACGTAATTGTTCTTTTATAGCTGAGTCTAACATTATATTGAAGATTGATTAGGGTAAAAAAGACCGGCATTGGGGGATGCCGGTCTTCATAGAATTACTGCTTAGATCTTACCGACCAGATCGATGCTCGGCTTCAGGGTTGCTTCGCCTTTTTTCCATTTAGCGGGGCAAACTTCTCCGTCGTGGGTAGCCACAAACTGTGCGGCTTCTACTTTGCGGAGTAATTCATCGGCATTACGTCCGATGTTGTTGTCCTGTATTTCGGCAATCTTGATCTTTCCTTCCGGATTTACGAGGAAGGTTCCGCGGTAAGCCATTCCGTCTTCTTCGATCATCACGCCAAAGCCACGGCTCAGTACGCCTGTCGGGTCTGCCAGCATCGGATATTTGATCTTACGGATACTTTCCGAAGCATCATGCCATGCTTTGTGTACAAAGTGGGAGTCGGTGCTTACCGAGTACACTTCCACACCCATGGCCTGGAATTGCTCATACTTTTCGGCAACGTCTACCAATTCTGTCGGACATACAAATGTGAAGTCTGCCGGATAGAAGAAGAAAATAGCCCATTTTCCCTTTACGTCTTCGCTGCTTACTGTTTTAAAACTTCCGTTTTGAAAAGCCTGTACTTTGAATTCAGGCATCTGTGAGTTGATAATTGGTTCCATAATTGTTTCTTATTTAGATTCATTCTTTATTTGTTTACGTTGCAAAAGTATGGCAAAATTTCCCGTTTCAACAAAAAATCCCATTGATAATATTTATCGGCTGATAGATGAAATCTTATGGGGTATGCAGCTCCATGTGTTTTTTGCCTGGTATAAGGACGGAACGTTCATATTGTAACTTATTTCTTTAGTCCTCTTCCGGAAAGAAAGTAAAAACGCTGATTGGCTGACAAGCCCTTTGGAGATTCGGATCAAACCGGCGGGAGCGAAGTGCAAAAACTGAGTTTTTCTTCCTCAAGAAGCAGGCTTGGGCGGTGCGAAAGCCGGTGTTTTCATCCAAAAGAGCCGGTGTTTCCGGAAAAAGAAGTAAGCATTTGGTCCGAAAGACGTAAGCAACTTGAAAAAATGCTTACTTCTTTTTGGAATATCTCTATATGTTTTCTCTCATTACATATGTTGTTCCCGTTTGAGAGATGAAAAGAGAGAGATTTTTTTCTGGTTGACCTTTGATTATGAAGGTGCCGAAACAGATAAAAGGGAAGTGCCGGACTTAAATAATACCCTTTTTGTTCTTATTCTTATAGAATAAGTGTTCTCTTGCCTGAAAATAGAGATTAAAGGTGATAAAACGGAAAAGGCTGACCGGGAAAGGAGACGAAAAAAACGTTCTACTGCATTCTTGCCCGGAAAAAAGCAAATCTGGGTCCATTCGATTATCAATTTGACAGAACGGCATTTTAAAGCCTTCGCTGTGGAAAGAGGGAGGGAAGGGTGCTTGGAAGAGAAGGTGATATGAAAGCAAAGAGAGCGCAGACAGGTGTAGTCTAATCAAAATAGAAATAAGTTTGCGTTTTGTTAAAGTTGTATTCACGTTTAAACTTCTATCTGACTTTTTAGTCATATAGACAGTTGCAACAAAAAAGACAGATGATTATTTGATAATTTAAAAAAGAAAAGAACAATGAAAAGAATAAGTTTTTTGTTAGTGGCCCTTTTGATGGTAGGGGGAATGGCGATGGCACAAGGTCCGCGCAGAGGTGGTCAGAATATGGATCCGAAGGAACGTGCCGAGCGCATGACTGAACGTATGGCGAAAGAATACTCTTTGAATGAAACCCAGAAGAAACAACTGTTGGAAGCCAATATGGCTCTGATGGAGAAGATGGGAACACGTCCCGGAAAGATGAAACCCGAAATGAGGCAAGGTAAGGAGGGGCAGAGTCAGGCTACTGACAGCTGCACTTGTAAACAGGATAAAAGAAAAGCTCCCCGCATGTCGAAAGAAGACAGAGAAAAGATGCGGCAGGAGATGAAAGCTTCGCGTGAGGCTTACGATGCCAGTCTGAAGAAAATAATGACGAAGGAGCAGTATGAGGCCTATACCAAGCAGAAGGCCGAACGCGGACCGAAAAGAGGAGGTAGAAAGTAAATTTCAGTATGGATGATCAGTGATGGACCGGCGTAGCGGTATAGGGCGCCGGTTCCTCACTAATTGTCAGCTACTAATTACCGAAATACTTGTATATTTCCACTGCTTTTTGTTCCTTTGCCGTACGATTTAATAAACAGATGATTCAAATATGAAAAAGCTTATTTATCTGCTTGGGTTGACAATGCTTATGGTTATCGTTGCGTGTTCCGGTACAGCTGAAAAGAAACAGAGCGATATCCGTGTCTTGATGCAAGATAGCACCGATGCACATGGCTTGCAGCGGATGACAGCCCGGAAGAGTGAGATAGATATTAAATACAAAGGCAAAGAGTACCATTCGTTTATATCCCGTACCCCTAATGATTCACTTCCCCGGGTAGTGAGCCAGATGGGAAATACATACGTTGACAATCAGATTGTTCTGAGACTGACACGCGGGAATGAACGTATTTTTAGCAGGACTTTCACCAAGAAACAATTTGCGTCTCTGATAGGAGAGGACTTTATGGCAAAGTCCATTCTGGAAGGAATTGCTTATGATAAAACAACTCCCGAGGGATTTGTCTATGCCGCCAGTATTTGTTATCCGCAAACGGACTTGTATGTGCCCGTCTCCATTACGATCTCGACCGATGGGAAGATCAGCATGAAGAAAGAAGAACTTCTGGAAGAGGTATACGAGGAGGATACTTCTGGCCGTTAAAAAATACAAAAAGAGTTTACCCTTTTGTTTATTACCAAATCTTTCCCGATTCTATCTCGTTATTTGCAGTGTAAAATAATTCCGAAACTTATTATTTACACTAAAAATAACGATTATGAAAAAGATTCTATCTATTCTTGTTTTGGCTATCATAGCCGTTCAATTTGCGTTTGCAGGTGATATCATTACGAAAGACGTGATGACACTGCCTCTTCCGGCACGCAACTTTATTAATCAGCACTTTTCTAATCCGCAGATTTCGCATATTAAGATAGAAAATGAGATTCTGCAAACAAAGAAGTACGATGTGTTGTTGACTAATGCAACCGAGATCGACTTCGATAACCGGGGAAACTGGATTGAAGTGGATTGTAAGAAAGCCGCTGTTCCCGCATCGATTATCCCCGGCTTCGTGAAGGAGTATTTGAAGTCCAATGGATATAACTCTGAATTTGTAACTCAGATAGAACGTGACCGCAGAGGTTATGAAGTCGAGCTTAATACGGATTTGAGTCTGAAGTTTACCAAAGACGGCCGTTTCCGTAAAGCGGAATATTGATAAATTGGAATAAACCTGTTAAAAAAAGACCTTGATTATGAAATCGTTGAAATTTAGTTTGTTGGCAGCTGTGCTGCTGTCGGTAGTGTTTGCTTTCAGTTCGTGTGGTGATGATGACGATACAGGATATCTTCCGCCGAGCCAGGCCATTCAGGATGCACTGAAGAAGCTTTATCCCAATGCCACTGCCATTAAGTGGGAGCAGAAGGGTGTTTATTATGTAGCCGATTGTCAGGCTGACGGCAGAGAAAAGGAAGTATGGTTTGATGCCAACGCCACCTGGCTGATGACGGAAACCGAGTTGAACAGCATCAATAATCTGCCCCCGGCAGTGCTGACGGCTTTTATGGAGTCGAGTTACAGCAATTGGGTGGTGGATGATGTAGCGATACTGGAATATCCGAATGAACCTTATACGGAATTTGTGGTAACCGTGGAACAGGGTAAGAAGATTGATTTATACTTTTCGGAAGGTGGCGGTTTGCTGCACGAAAAAGATGTGACCAACGGTGACGATACTCACTGGCCCAGAACTTAAAGGTTGAATCTGCCGACCGAGGCACGTGAATAGAAAGAACAAGAGGATGTGCAATCTGTGGTGAGTCATGCACACCCTCTTGCGCTTTATGGAGAATGGCCTTTTACATCGGCTTGTAATCCTTTGCCAGTCCGCCTTCGCTTGTTTCTTTATAAAGTGAAGGGAGGTCGTGGCCGGTTTGTTTCATTACCTGTATTACCTTGTCGAAAGAGACGCGATGTATTCCGTCGGTGAATGACGAGTATAGATTGGCGTCCAGTGCACGTGCGGCTGCGTATGCGTTCCGTTCGATACAGGGGATTTGTACTAATCCGCACACCGGGTCGCAGGTCATGCCCAAGTGATGTTCCAGACCCATTTCGGCGGCATATTCAATTTGCGCAGGACTGCCTCCGAACAATTGGTTGGCTGCGGCCGAAGCCATTGCGCATGCCACGCCTACTTCTCCCTGGCAACCTACTTCCGCTCCGGATATGGAAGCGTTCTGCTTAACGATGTTGCCAATTAGTCCGGCCGTTGCCAGTGCGCGAAGAATGCGCATCTCACTGAAATCACGGCTCTTGGCAAGATGATAGAGAACGGCAGGCATTACTCCGCATGAGCCGCAGGTTGGTGCCGTTACGATTTTACCTCCCGAGGCATTTTCTTCACTTACGGCAAGTGCATAGGCAAAAACCAGTCCGCGGGATTGCAGGGAAGCTTTGTATCCGGTGGCCCGGATATAATATGTGGAGGCTTTGCGTCTCAGGTTCAACGGGCCGGGCAGTACACCCTCTTGTTCAAGACCACGCTGGACGGACTCTTTCATCGTATTCCATACTTCTCTCAGGTAGTCCCATATATCGGGATCTTCGCATTCTTTCACGTATTCCCAGTAACTCTTTCCGGTGTGTTCGCACCAATCCAGAATTTCGGTCATGCTGTTCATGCCATATACTTCCGGGCTTTCAATGGAAGCTTGTTTGTTGTCTTCGGCCAATGCACCTCCGCCAACGCTGTAAACGGTCCAGTTTTCAAGTTCGTTGCCATCAGCGTCGAGCGCAATGAAGTTCATTCCGTTGGGGTGGAAAGGTAGAAATATTTTAGGTTGCCATATAAGATCTACCGGTGCTGTCGGTTCCAATGTGTCGATGATGGCTACATCCGTCATGTGCCCTTTTCCTGTCGCTGCCAAGCTTCCGTAGAGGGTTACTTTGAACGATGCTGCTTCAGGATGTCGGGTGAGGAACATTTCTGCTGCCTTGCGAGGCCCCATGGTGTGGCTGCTCGAAGGCCCGGTTCCAATGCGATAGAGTTCTTTTATTGATTTCATATTAGCTAATTAGGTTGTTGCGCAAAGGTAATTGTTTTTTCAAGATTTTTGGTAACTTAATACCATTTCTTCTTACGGAAAAACCAGTATACGGCTGCGCCTACCAATATCATCAATATCCAGGCGTATACATATCCATACCGCCAGTCCAATTCGGGCATAATCTTGAAGTTCATTCCCCATACACCGACAAGAAAAGTCAACGGGATGAAGATGGTAGAAACAATGGTGAGCCGCTTCATGATGTCGTTCATCCGCAGATCATTGTTCGATATATAAAGGTCTACCAAAGACGATAACGTTTCCCGGCATATTTCGATTGTTTGCAATACGAATTGCAGATGGTCGTTGACATCATTGAAGAAGGCACGGTTCACTTTGTGCATCAGGGAGTTTTCCGCCCTCAACAGTTTGACGTATTGTTCTTTTAACGGAAGAATGGCTTTTTTCATCAGCATATATTGCCGGCGGAGTGCCTGTATCTGGATGCCGATGTCGTTTCCGTCACTGATGGTGAGTAGTTCTTCTTCCAGATCTTCCAGCGAGTCGTCGATGGTGGATACGGTGGAAATGTAGTTTCCCATCACGCTGTTCAGCAAAACACTGAGCAGGTAGTCACTTTGCCGGCTCCGGATTTTCAGTACGTCATTGTGCAGGGCGGAGGTAACGTCATCGAAGAAGTCGGTTTCGTTTTCCAGAAAGGTAAGCACAAAGTTGCTCCCCTGTATGATACACACTTGTTGCTGTTCCAATTCATCCATTTCATCTTCGGGGCTTGTTTCTTCTCTGTTGTTGAAGCGGAATATTTTCATGATCAGTACCGTATACTTGTCATGCTCTTCTATCTTTGTGGGATGTTCGGCATTCAAAATATCCTGAAGGGTAAGAAAGTCTATTTCGAAGTGGCTGCATATTTCGCGGATGAGCTCGGTATTCTGAAGCCCGTGTATCTGCAGCCAGTTGATTTCTTCGTGGTTGAGCGCATTGGCTATAGCCTGGAAATCGGTGCCCGATACTTCTTGCATTTCGAGGGCATTGTAGGTACACAAATGCAGGTGAGTGGGAGTCTGACTCTCACCGGTATAAACTAATCTTTCACTTAACAGGTTATTCTTCATATTCTTTGTTCTTTTATGCCAAATCGACTACCGTGATACCTGCTCCCCCAAATTGGACATGCTCGTCGGCAAAGTGACGGACACCCGGTACGGTTTGCAGATATTGGCGGATTAGGGTACGCAAAATTCCCGTTCCGGTTCCATGCAGAATACGTACCCGGCTCATACCTACCAGGATAGCGTCATCCACAAAATAGGTAACAGCCTGTAAGGCTTCGTCCCCCCGCATTCCCCGCACATCGATATCTTGCTTGAAGTTCAGCTTCTTCTCGTACATGCTGTCCTGGGTCTGGTTGCTGACAAAAGTGCTTTTAGCAGGCTCCTGTTTCTGAGGAGTTGCATTGCTTCGTTCCAACCGTTCCAGCTTTACGGTTGTTTTGATACTGCCGAAAGCTACGACTGCATTCTTTCCGTTGATCTCAAGCACTTCTCCGACAGAACTCTGCCCTTTGATGCGTACCGGACACCCTTCGGTGATGGGAGCTACTTGGGGAGTTTGCTGTGCAGCTTGTTGTTCTTTCGGAACATTCTGCTTTTTTTCTTTCTTCCGGTTTTGCTTTTCTTTCAGCTTTTCCATCTTTCGGGCTATCTTGTCCTCCTGTTCTTTGGAAGTCAGGCTGTCCATCGACTCGCGGAACTCTGCCAGTTCCTGACGGACGAGGCGTGTCTTTTCTTTTTCAGCCTGTGCCTCTTTAATGGTACGTATGGTATTCTCGATACGTGCGTTCGATTCTTGCAATAACCGTTCGGCTTCTTCTTTGGCCTGGCGGATGATTTCCTTTCTCGACTTTTGCAACTCTTCCATTTCCGATTGATAACGGGCGATGGTTTCTTCCATCTGTTTTTCACGTTGACGGATGGTTTGGCGTTTGCCTTCCCAATAACGCTTGTCCCGCACAATGTCCTGCAAGTATTTGTCAGCATTGATGTACTCGCTTCCCACTATTTCGGAAGCATCGGCAATGACATCTTCCGGTAAACCGATTTTCCGGGCTATCTCTACTGCGAAAGAACTTCCAGGATTACCGATTTGAAGTTGGAACAGTGCCTGCATCAAGTGGCGGTCGTAGAGCATAGCTCCGTTTACCACACCTTCATGGTCTTCTGCAAAGTGCTTCAGATTTTGGTAGTGTGTAGTAATAACGCCGAAAGTATGCTTTATGTTGAATCGTTTCAGAACAGCTTCCGCAATAGCCCCGCCAATCTGGGGTTCTGTACCGCCTCCGAATTCATCGATCAGAATCAGGCTGCGTTCATTGCAACTCTTCATCATGATCTTCATGTTCGTCAGGTGGGAAGAGTAAGTGCTTAGGTCGTCTTCAATGGATTGTTCGTCGCCTATATCGATGAAGATGCTGCCGAACAGACCGGCGTGGCTGCGTTCGTGCATGGGTACCAGCATACCGCATTGTAACATGTATTGCAGCAGTCCTACGGTTTTCAGGCAGACTGATTTACCTCCGGCATTAGGGCCGGATATAATGAGGATGCGCTGTTTGGTACTCAGTTCTATATCCAGGGGAACTACCTTTTTTCCGTGCTTGGCAAGGGATAATTGCAGCAGTGGATGAACAGCCATGGTCCAATCCAGTAATTGTTCGTTTTCCAGACTGGGCTTGATGCTGCTGGTTTGAATGGCAAAGTAACTTTTGGCGCGAATGAAATCGATTTCGGCCAGAAATTCGTACGATTGGAGTATCTCCGGAATGGAAGGACGCAATGTATTGGAAAATGTGGTCAGGATACGGATGATCTCGCGACGCTCGTCTCCCTCCAGTTCGCGGATGCGGTTGTTGGCTTCTACCACTTCTGCCGGTTCGATGAATACAGTCTTACCACTGGCCGATTCGTCATGGACGATACCTTTGATTTTGCGTTTCAGACCCGGGGCAACCGGAATTACCAATCGACCGTCGCGCATGGTCGGAGTAACGTCTTTATCCACATATCCGTCCGATTGAGCGTTACGCAGGATGCTGTTCAGCGAGCGTGAAATACTCCCCATCGTATTAGCCAATTCCCGGCGGATGCGTGACAGTTCGGTTGAGGCGTTGTCCTTGATTTTACCGTATTTGTCCAGAATGCCATCTATCTTGGTGATAAGTTGCGGGAATACGGCAATATCTCCTGCGAGTCTTTTCAGGCTGGGGTAAGGGTGGTCGGATTCTTCTTCCTCGTTCCGTTGCAGAAAACGTACGATGTCGCGGATTGTCTCTAACGAACGCCGCAAGTCGAACAGTTCCTGTTCGTCCATGTACATGCCTTCTACCCGTACCCGTTTTAATGACGGACGGACATCGAAGAAAAACTGATCCGGGAAGTTATCTTCTTCTTGTATGATGCGGACAAACTCTGTGACTTGGTTCAGCAGTTCTTCAACAGTTTCAAATTGATCGGAGAAGTTCATTTCCGATACTCTCTCTTCTCCCAACGTACTGAGACATTTGTCCTTTAATAATTGTCTGATCTGGTCGAATCCTATTTTTTGCTCAAAATTCTGGGGATATATCATGTACTGTCTTATTTATCTGTATAACGCTTTAAGTTGAAATGTGCTGCAAAAATACGATTATTTCGCGAAAAAAATGCCGAAACGTTTGCAGATTTGAAAATGATTCGTACCTTTGCAGCGCTTTAAGAGAAAAGCACTATTGAAAAATAGTTTTGGAGAGGTGGCAGAGTGGTCGATTGCGGCGGTCTTGAAAACCGTTGTACTGCGAGGTACCCGGGGTTCGAATCCCTGTCTCTCCGCTGAACGTGCTGGACAGAAATGGTCAGCAAACGGACAAAAAGCTACAAATCAATGATTTGTGGCTTTTTTTATTGCCCGAAAGTCCTGCTTCCAAGACTTCAAAAGTACGGTAAAAGACAAAGTTTCGTTACTAAATCGTTACCTATTCCCCGCCGGACAAAAACGGTAACGATTTGTCCATAAATGACCTGATAATGACTTGATTAGTCCATAGTCTGCATAACTCGAAAACGAGAGGTAAAAATTAATTTTGCAACTAAAAAAAGTGAGTTATGAAATCGACATTCAAGGTTCTTTTTTATTTGAAGAAAGGTTCTGAAAAGAAAAACGGCGAGGTTATGATTATGGCACGCATCACCATAGACGGCAAACTTTGCCAGTTCAGTACGAAACAGAGCATCCAGCCCGACAACTGGAGCATTACTGCGGGCAAAGCCAAAGGCAGGGATGCCGGGAGGATAAACGCCCTTTTGGACGACATACGTTCTTCCCTGAATACCATTTACCACGAAATGCAGCGGCGTGACAATTACGTGACCGCCGAGAAAGTGAAAAACGAGTTCTTGGGACACAGCGAGAGCCACGAAACAATCCTTTCATTGTTCCAAAAGCACAATGACGATGTGAAGCAGCTTGTAGGCATATCCAAGACGATAGCGACCTACCGCAAGTATGAAGTGACCCGCCGCCACCTCGCTGAATTTATCCAAAGCAAGTACAACGTATCGGACATATCCATAAAGGAGATAAGCCCGATGTTCATTACCGATTTTGAGTTGTATTTGCGTACCGCCTGCAAGTGCGGCTACAACACCACCGCCAAGTTCATGCAGTTCTTCAAGCGTATCATCATCATCGCCCGTAACAACGGCATACTGGTGGGCGACCCTTTCGCCAGCTACAAAATCCGGCTGGAAAAAGTGGACAGGGGTTATCTGACAGAGGACGAGATTAAAATTATCCTTAAAAAGAAAATGGTTTCCGAACGGCTGGAACACGTCAGGGACTTGTTCGTCTTTTCCTGTTTCTGCGGTCTGGCATACAGCGATGTCGCCAATTTGCGGCAGGAGAATATCCAAAAGTCTTTTGACGGCAACCTTTGGATAATCACCAAGCGGGTAAAGACCAACACGGACGTGAATGTCCCCCTGCTGGATATTCCCAAGATGATTTTGAAGAAGTACAAGGGCAAGTTGCCGGACGGCAAGATACTTCCCGTAATCAGCAATCAGAAGCTAAACGCCTACTTGAAAGAGATTGCCGATATATGCGGTATTAAAAAGAACCTGACATTCCACCTTGCCCGGCACACGTTCGCCACGACCACCACGCTGTCAAAGGGCGTACCCATTGAAACGGTGTCCAAGATGCTGGGACACACAAACATAGAAACTACGCAAATCTACGCCCGCATCACCAACAGCAAGATAGGCAGCGATATGCAGGGGCTTGACAAGAAGTTTGTCGGCATTGAGAAGATTTACAAGGAAGTTGCCATGTAATCTTGATTATATGGAACTGGTCACAATTTGTGACCAGTCCTTACTATTATTCCAACATTGCTAAATCTCCTAAAATATACGATTATGGATTTGCAGATTATCCAAAACAAGATTTTTGAGGTCAGAAGTTGCCGGGTGATGCTCGATTATCATTTGGCAGAACTCTACCAAGTGGAAACACGAGCCTTGAAGCAGGCGGTCAAGCGCAATATCGAGCGTTTTCCGGGTGATTTTATGTTTGTACTCACCCAAGAGGAAGCTAACTTGCTGTTATCCATAGGGGTATCACAAAATGTGATACCCCCTGCTTACAACTTCGGCGTTGCTATGCCTATGGCTTTCACCGAGCAGGGCGTAGCCATGCTTTCTTCGGTTCTCCGCTCCAAAGTAGCCATAGAAGTAAACATTTCAATCATGCGGGCTTTTGTCCTCATGCGCCAAATGGCAATCGGTTACGAGGAACTGTCAAGGCGCATCGAGGAACTGGAGGTAAGCACCGATGCGCAGTTCAACGAACTGTACCAAGCCCTTACCCAGCTTTTGAGCCAGTCGAAACAACAGAAAGAACGCCGTCCGGTAGGTTTCGTTACCTATAACCGTGGCAAGAACGAATAGGTAACGATTTCGGTAACGAAATTCCACTTAATAACCTATATCCCAGCATTGTACATTCTTCCACCTTGCGGGCAGTCTACCGACTACCCGCATTTTTTATATCCTTTTCCAACTGGCACATTTCCCGAAACGCCAGCCGTGCGTGGCATGGCTGACTGTATTTCGTGAAAAGAGCCGTTGGAAACCCGCACAAGCGTATTGCAAGCAAGCTCACAACACCCTTGCCTTTCCCGCCCGCATGGAGTGTTCCCTAAAAGATGAAAGAGAACAGGCACTTTTCCCCAGTTTCCCTATTTGTAAATCTTCCTCTTACGCAGTCCCCCAGCCGGGACAGTCGTTTTAATCATTTCAATAGGCAAAGGTAGTTACGTGTTCTTCACGATTTTGCAAGGTCGAGCCGTTCCGGTTTGGCGAAAAAATCTTCCCTGCCTTGCGAGGTATTTTTTGCCCAAAACCTTGCAAACTCTAAACACTACCCTTTTACGCCTATGTGAAACGAAAACGACCGACCCGACCGGAAGACGCATAAAAAAAAAGTCGGATTTACGGGAAACAGGAAAAAAATTCAGTGAAACTTCAACTCCCTCACCTCTCAAATCCGCATAAAATTAAAAACTTAAAAAATTACAGCAATATGGAAGCAAAGGTATTATCGGAAGCAAAAGTTTATGTAGGCACTTATGCCAAGTACAACAACGGTTCATTGTCCGGCGCATGGCTCGACCTTTCGGACTATTCGGACAAGGAAGAATTTTATGAAGCCTGCCGGGAACTTCACAAGGACGAGGAAGATGCGGAATACATGTTTCAGGACTGGGAGAACGTGCCGGAGGGCTTAATCGGCGAAAGCTGGATTTCTGAAAACTTCTTCGCCCTGCGTGATGCGGTGGAGGATTTGAGCGACACCGAGCAGGAAGCCTTTTTCGTGTGGTGCAACTATAAAAGCCATGATTTGGGCGAGGAAGATGCGGACGACCTTGTACGTGATTTCCGGGACGAGTATCTGGGTCAATATGACGATGAAGAAGATTTCGCCTATGAAATTATCGAGGAATGCTACGACCTGCCGGAGTTCGCAAAGACCTATTTCGATTATGAAAAGTTCGCCCGTGACCTTTTTATGTGCGATTACTGGTTTGATGACGGTTTTGTGTTCCGTGCGGCATAACAACCAATCCGGGCGGGGTGTCAAAGCCCTGCCCGTTAAAAACGACCAAGCGATGAAACGGAAAAGCATTTATAAAATCCTTTGGCGGGTGTTGCTGCTCTGCCTTGCATGGCGGTTTACCAGCGTAGCCGGAGCAGGCACGGCGATAACGGCGTATATCGTGTTTTGTGCCGCCCGTTTCCTGCTCCGGGTCTGCCTTTCAGCCCTTTATGCGCTGGGCGTGGCTCTGCTTTTCCTGCTGTTGCTTTCTTTACTGATATTATAACCATTAAAAAAAATAGAACATCATGCAGTCACTTAACAAAAACGGGGTAAGCATTACCCAAACACCGGGAGAAGAAAAGTTCGTGAAATGCTGTTTAGGGGCTTTCAGGGGACAAATTTATTATCAATATGACTACCGCCACACGGACGGCGAACTTTTCAGCACGGTAGCCAAAACGCTGGACGAGTGCCGCCGCAGGCGTGACGAATGGATAGCGAAGAAGAACGGAGTAATAAACAAGTAAATTTTAGGGACATGAAAACAACAGAAGTAAACAAGGAGCTTATCGGCAGGCGTTGCGAGTGCATTTTTACGGGCTTAATGGTAACGGGCGTTATCGAGGACACAGAAGAAAACGAACACACCATAGAGGTAAAAGTCCGTTTCGACCACCCGCACCAGTGGGGCGATGATTTGTATAATGATGTGTGGGCGTGGGGGCGCAAAATAGACGAGTTCGGCACGCTGCACCATTTGCAACTGTTGGAGGATAAACCGGACTTTCAGATAATGACGGTAGTTTTCGGCGAACCAATCAGCCGGATAGACCGCAGTGTTTTTGAAGATGTTGCAACGTGGGGTGTCTGTTCCCTGCAAGGCTGGGTAAACAGCTATGAAAGTGTCCGGTTTGTAGCTATAGACGACCATACGGCAATCATCACGGGCGAATATAACATGGAGCAGGTAAAGGTGTGGTTAGAGAAATACACGTCCATAAAGAGCCTTAAAACCAGTTGATAGAAAACGGCGGCTGCTTGCCGCCGTTACTTTCTTCCGTGAGCCTGCCAGCGGGTGAAGAAAGTAACAAAGAAGCCTTTCGTTTTCCCTATCATGGAAACATCCCGCCGATGCTTCCCGGCGGGATGTCTGCCCGATATTTACGCTTTGCGTATCATTCCATACCCGGTTTCCCAAGAGGATGATAAAAACGAATGTCGCAACTATAAATCCTCATAGTGAATAAATTTTACACCAAGTATGCACACGGTTTCTTCTTCCTCGATGTCATATTTCCATGTCCGTTTATTGACAAGCATTTCCGTGTCGCAATCGAACCATTCCATTACAGGCGCATCATCTTCTTCGTCCGCCCATTTGAAAACCTGATTGGACGGCGTTTTCCATAATTCAGCACTGTCACGTTCGGAAATACAGTCCTTGTCCATAATGATGATGTCACCTACTGCCGGAACTGTATCTGTTTCCAACGTGGTTTCTATGTACCACGAGATGCCTTCTATATCCAATTCTATTTTTACCATGTCGTTTTATTATTAGGGGGTTATTGTTTCCGTTTCTTCTTCGCTGTTGTCATTATTAAATGATAGTGTAAGTTGCTGCATCTGCCCGAAGCTGTCGATGATATAAATGTCAATCGTCTGCTGGTCGGTCGATGCCGAGGTGTAGTAGAGCCAGAACGTTTCTTTCTCCAGCGGGTAGAGGTCATTGGGCAGGAACACCGTGCCGTTATCCATTTCCAGCTTCCCTTTGCCGTCCGGCTGGAAATACCTTATCTGATAGGTAGTCGGCTGGTAATAGCCGCCACGCACCAGTCGGCAGCGTATTTCGGCGGTTTCCCCGACTTTCAGCCTTTTGGGTACTGGCAGTGTTTCGATGCTGAACGGGTACGCCTGCTGAATATCCAAGTTGTCATTACAGGCGGTGACAAGCACGAGGGCGGCCACGATGTAGCAGCCCATGATGATTTTATACATTACATTCTTCATATACATTATTATATAGCGGTCAGTTGATAATGAATTTCAGTCCCAAAGATACCTGCGTGTGGAACTTGCCTATGTCCGAGCCGAACAACGCCCGTTCCCTTGCACTGACAAGCAAGGCTATCCGGTCGGTCAGGTAGGCTTCCAGTTCCAGCGTCAGCGCACCGCCGTAGATGAAGCAATCCTTATCCAGCAAGGTAGAGCCGTCCGGCAGCAGCTTTTCGCTTCGGTTGCTTGTTTCGTACCCGGCGAGAGCCGACAATCCCAATGAAAGGAAAAAAGTCTTTCGCCTGTCCGATAGGAATTTCAGGTAATAGCCGCCCTCTGCGGTGAACTGTTCTACGGGTATCTGCATATCCTTGTAGTCATACTTCTTGTGCAGGTATTCGCCGCCAATCACCCAGCGGTTGGCGTTCTTGGTGTAAACGCTGTACGCCGCCCCGATGTGGTAGGCAAAATCCGTGTCGGAGTTCCAATGCACCCCGTCCGCCATGCCCGCCGTGACTTGCAAGCCTTTCATGCCCGGCAGGTATCTTTGCGCATGTGCCTGAAACGAGGTCAGGCACAGCGCAAAGAGCATCATTATAAAGATGTGTCTTTTCATTCCCTATTTGATTTTTAGTTCGTCAATCACTTCTGCGTTCACGATGTCGGCGTTCTCCACCCGTATGGTCTGATGCCGCCCGCCGTTCTTCTCGTAGAGTTCCACGACCAGCAGCTTGTCGTCAGGAATGGTGAACTTCGGCAGGGCGTACACCGTGCGCACGGTACTTTTTCCTGCAATCTCTATCACCTCGTTGTAGCTACGTACCGCATCCAGCACCGTTTCCTGAATAGCCGTGCGCTTGGGTACTTTCTTATCGGTTATCTTAAACTTGATGAAGTCGGTATCGAAAGGCACGTTGGAACTGTTCTTTGTCTGCGTGTGTACATAGAGCATCCCGTTATAGGTGTAAATCCCCTTGATTAAGAACTGTATGCCGAAACGCTTGCTACCCAAGTGGCGCACTTTCCGGTCATTGTTCTTGTAGATGCTCTGCATTATCAGTTTCACCAATAGCGGGCTTTCATTCCCCAGTTCCCGGAAATAGATGTTCATCCGGGTATGTGAGAAGTCGGACGTATCTTCATTCTCCAAGAAGTCTTTCATTTCGATGTTGAGCATTTCCGGTTCACGGGCGTACTTGGCGTTGAACGAAAAGAAACTGCCGTCCTCGCAGATAACGGAGAAGTTCGTTTCTCCCGGAAAGCCCTCTGTCGTGGCTTTCACCCTGATTACGTTCTCCGCACCGTCCGCCTTGCCCGCTATGATATGGTTGCTTCCCAAATCGACATAGCGGACGGCGGCGGGGAAGATGATATGCACCGTCTTGGCAAAGGTCACTTCCACGCCGTAGGGCGTAACCATTTGGCGGTACGGGAGTTTCCGGGTAATCCCCCGGTACAAGTCGTTGCCAGCCGCATACTTCACGGTGTCAGTGGTTTGTGCGTTTGCCGCACACACGCCCAGCAAGAGGGCGAACATTACAAAAATCTGTTTCATTGCTAATTGAAATTTTAACGGTTGATAAAATGGTTATTGTTGTTTGGCGTAAAGCATCACCCTGTACCCGGCTTTCAGCTTCACTTTCACGGTTCGGAACTTCTTGGCGAGGTAGCCGGACGTTCCTTGCAGCAATCCCCTTGTCACGTCCATAGCCACCTGCTGCCCGGCACTTTGGGCAAAGGAAATGCTTGTACCCAGCCCGCTTCCGATATTCGCCATAGCTTCGTTGAACGCTTCCTGCTCCATAGAGGACGGGACGGACAGCCCCTTTTGCCCGTCCGTGTCGAACACGGCGAGTTCCACCGGGATGATGTTGCCAGCGTACTCAATCGAGGACACCAGTATGTCGAGCCGCTCGCCCTGCACCTTTGCCGTCCCCGCCACGAGGGTATTCTTCGGCACGACTATGTTCCCCGCCTGCATGGGTTCGAGCAGCCGTAGTTTCACCGCCTGCCCGTCCGTCAAGGTTTGGTCTTGGTGGATGCAGGCGGCTACCGTGTTCTTTCCCATAGCGTACCCCGTGCCTACTGCCGTGTTGAAGCCGTAGTTTCGTGGCTGGCTGTAAGCCCGGATGAAGTCGGCATCGCTCATGGGCTGCCGCAATCCCGAAACGGTCGTTTCCCTGACAGCCTGCACCGCCACCGCATCCGGCTTGCGGTCAATGTCGCCCGTTACCGGGACTTGTGCGACTTGTCCCTGCCCGCCGTTCATGTACTTTGCCGCCAGCTCGTAGGACTTTTCCAAGAGTGCCATTTGGTCGTCAGCGGTGGGTGTGGCGTTCTGTTGTTGCAGCCTATCGGTCAGTTCCGCTACCTGCCGCTTCAAGTCCTCTTTTTCCTCGTCCACCGCCGGAGTTTCATAGAACGTGCTTAACTGGCGGTTGATGTCCCGGTAAGCGTATGCCGAAGAAGCACCGCCGCCCCTTTGGGGCTTCGCATCCTCTTCCGGCATCAGGTCGATTTCCGCTTGCGGTTCTTCCGCTTCATCGTTCCCGGTGAAACCGAAGTCCTGCAAGGACTGTATCTTCTCCTGCTGCCTGCGGCTTATCATCGCCTGTTCGTAAGCCTTTTGCTTGTCGGCTATAATCCCGTCCTCTGCGGGCAGGGGTATGTCGGCGTTGAAGCCGCCCACGCTTTCCACGTTCACGTCCTCTTTGCCGGAGGGTGCGAATATCAGGTACATGCACCCGGCAAAGGCAAGGAACATCAGCGGGAAGACTATCATTTTCCTGCGCTGCTGCACCTGCTGCGGGGTAAGTTCCCGTTTGGGTTTATCTTCCTTTTTCGGCTTCCCGTCCGCCTGCGGTACGGTCGTGCCGTTCTCATTCTTCTGTACTTCTTCCATATTGCGGTCTGTTTAAGGGGTTGATACTTTTGGTTGTGTCGTTGCCGTGCAACGGCAGTTGCCTGATGTGTTCTATTTGCAGCCGCCTGCCGTCCCGCTTCCCGATGTTGTAGATTGATGAAACGGTAATGTAGATAGACAAGCCGCCAAGGAAGAAGAACATCACGAGGATAACCGCCAGCCTTTTGCCCGGCGTAATCCGTCCGCACATTCGGCGCAGGCGGTCGTCCGCCCAGTCCCGCACCTTTCCGATGTAGTTTCGTTTTCTTTCCATAAGGCTATCTCTTAATGGTCTGCAAATCCTTGTTCTCGGTAATGGTGAACGCTTCGATGATGAAGCCGTGCGGGTTGTTGTCGCTCCGTGTGGCGTTGAGCAGGCGGCACGAGGTCACAAGGCTTCGCACCGTCAGGCTGCTTTCCCGGACAATCAACTGGCGGGCATACGTGTTCACCTTGTAGGGGTACTGGTCGAAGTCGCACTTCACGCTGTCAATCTCCACCGTCTGCGTGACGTTTCCGGAAATCACCCGGTTGTAGTAGCCCTTTTCCGCCAAGTCCTTGTAATAGTTGAAAGCGGTCTTGTCGGCGAGGAACAGCGAGCGTTTGATGTTGCTTTCGATAGCCCCCTTGTCGGGTGAGAGCGTGAAGAAAAGTTCGTGGAAACGCCGCACGTGCGACTTGGCTTCCACGGGTCTGTTCTGCGCCATGTCCTGCGAGAGTGCCAGCATCAGGCTTTTGCCGTTGTCGAGGACGTATATCTTCTGCCGCTGCTTTTCGGCGAAGCTGTACGAGTTCCACACGGCAAAGCCCGTCACCAGTGCGCACAGGCAGATGAATACCAGCGCAAAGAGCCTGATTTGCCGGAAACTCGTTTCGATGTTCGTTAATGACTTAAATTCCATATACTAAATATTGATGTTGGTTATTTGAGTAGTTTCCCGGTTACTTTCCCGCTTGCCGCACCGACCGCCGCCCCGGCGATTGACCCAGCCCGTGCCACGTTGCGGTTATAGGCAGACGTACCGCCAGCCGACACTATCCAGCTTGCCACCGTTGGAATGGTGAAGTAGCCCACGATGCCGATAATCATAAAGATTACATACACGGTGCTGCTCCCGTCAGGAATGAAATTCGGGTCTGAAAGCTGCTCGATGTCTTTTTGTAGCATCAGGGTTTGTATGCGTGCCAGCACGCTGCTGAACAAGTCCGACACGGGTAGCCACAGGTAAATGGATATATAGCGTGAAATCCACTGGGTCAGCGTGCTTTGGAAACCGTCATAGACGGAAATCGCAAACGCCAGCGGACCCAGTATGCTTAACACGATTAGGAAGAACGTGCGCAGCGTGTCTATAATCAGCCCCGCCGCCTGAAAGAGCATTTCCAGCAGTTCCCTGAACCAGTCCCGGACGGACTTCTTTATATTGTACGCCGCCCTGTCCATATACATACCCGTCATAGTTACCATATCGGAGGGCGACCAGCCCAGTTCTTCCAGTTGCCTGTCAAATTCCTCGTCCGAAGCGAGGTAAGCCGTTTCGGGGCTACGCATCAGGGCTTCATATTCCAGTCGGTCTTTCTGTGCCCGGTATTCGTTCATGTCGAAAGTCTGCGTTTCCATAAGTTGGTTGCACCCTTTCACCACTGGCGACAATACCGTGTTGATAGTCCCCAGCACGAACGTGGGAAAGAACATGATGCACAGCCCCAGCGCAAAGGGACGCAGGAGCGGGTACACGTCTATGGGTTCGGCACGTGCGAGCGACTGCCACACTTTGGCGGCTACATAGAACAGCGCACCCAGCCCGGCTATTCCTTTGGCTACCCCCGTCATGTTGCTGCACAAGGGCATCATTTCATCGTACAGCACCCGCAACACTTGGTGCAGGTTGTCAAAATCCACCGCTGCTAATAACATAGGCATACCGATTTATATGTTACCAGTAGCGTTCATCCGCCGAGCCGTAAAGAGCCAGCACCCGGTCTGTGTCGTTCTTCTTCTTTGCCCGCAGGTAGGACACGGATATGTTCTTTCGGGTGTAGTAGTTCACGAGGTTGCGGTAGTTGAGCAGGCTTTTGTAGGCGTTGTTGATTACCGCCAGCCTTTCGGCATCCGTCAGCGACATACCCGTCACGTTCACTACATTCTTCAAGTCCTGCAACACGTCCGCACTTTCGGAGAGCAGCTTGGCATACCCGGCTGAAATGGCGGTGAGTTCATCCGGCGTGTAGTTCGGGTCAGCCAGCATGTTCTGGTAGTTTCGCACGTAGATTTCGGATATTTCCGCCACCAGTTCAATGGACTTCTTCACCTTGATGCCGCCCTTGACAACATCGTGTACCGCTTTGAGCGCATCGTAATAGACTTTTCCCTGCTGGAAAATCTTCTGCGCTTCCATGAAGCCGTCCAGCGTGTTTTTGGCTGTGGTGGAAGTCTGCACTATCTGCTTGGTGGTGTTGATGATGCCCTGTGCCAAATTGCCGGGGTCTGACACCACCCACTGTGCGGATGCGTTGCCGATGAAGCAAAGGCATACCGCCATAAGGAGAATTGTTCTTTTCATGTTCCTGATTTTTAAGTTGTTGATGATTGGGGATTACGTTTGCTTTCTGCAAGCCTCTTGATAGCCAGTTCAAGGTTGCCGCCCAGCTTGTCGGCAAGTGCGAACAGTTCCATTTTCTCGCTTTCCTCTGTCGTGAAGGTGTAATATTCTTCCAATGAAACTTCTGTGGCGTACACCGCCGACTGCGTGCCGCCCAGCGAGAAGAAAACTTCCTTGTACTTCCGTCCGGGGTGGTTCGCCATGTTGATAGACAATATCTGCGAACGCTCCTTGTCGGTCAGTCCCAAGAGGTTCTGTATGCTGTCAAACTTGTTGAGATATTTTCTTTGGTCTAACAGGATTTTGCAGTCCGAGTTATTGATGATACTCTCTTTCACGATAGGGGAAGAAATAATATCCTCAATCTCTTGCGTGACTACAATCGCTTCCCCGAAATATTTTCGGACGGTTTTGTAGAGGTAGCGGATATAGTCCGCCATGTTCGCCGATGCAATCGCTTTCCACGCTTCCTCGATTAGTATTAACTTCCTTATTCCCTTTAACTTGCGCATCTTGTTTATAAAGGCTTCCATGATGATGATAGTCGTTACCGGGAATAAAATCTTGTGGTCTTTGATGTTGTCCAACTCAAAGACAATGAAGCGTTTGTGCAACAAATCCAGTTCCTTGTCGGAGTTCAGCAGGTAGTCGTACTCACCGCCACGATAGTACGGTTCAAGCACGTTCAGGAAATTGTTTATGTCAAAATCCTTTTCCCTGACGTTCTTCTGTTCAAGCTGTCGGCGGTAATCATCCCGGACAAACTCGTAGAACGTGTTGAAGCAGGGCGTTACCGAACGGTCTTTGCCTGTCAGTTCGATATAGGCACTCACGGCGTTTGACAACGCCACTTCTTCCGACCGCTTCGGGGCTTCATCATCCCGCTTCCACAGGGTGAGTATAAGGGTCTTGATGCTCTCTTTCTTCTCTATGTCGAATACCCCGTCCTCGACATAGAACGGGTTGAACGCTATCGGGTTCTCGTTGGTGTAGGTGAAATAAATCCCGTCCTCGCCGTGCGTGCGGTTGTGGATAAGCTGGGACAGCCCCAAGTAACTGTTACCCGTATCTACCAGCAGCACGTGCGCCCCCTGCTCGTAATACTGACGCACCATGTGGTTGGTAAAGAAAGACTTACCCGACCCGCTCGGCCCAAGTATGAACTTGTTGCGGTTGGTCGTGATGCCTTTCTTCATGGGCAAATCCGATATGTCGATATGCAGCGGGCGACCGCTCACCCTGTCCACCATTTTGATGCCGAACGGCGAAAGCGAACTCTTGTAGTTCGTTTCTTCCACGAACAGGCAGAGAGCCTGCCCCAAGAACGTGTAGAAACTTTCCTCTGCGGGGAAGTCCGCTTCGTTTCCGGGTATGCCCGCCCAAAAGAGCGTGGGCGTATCGACCGTGTTGTGGCGTGGCTTGCACTCCATTAGCGCAAGCTGGCTTCCCACATCGTTGCGTATGCGTTTGAGTTCTTCCCGGTCGTCACTCCATGCCATGACGTTGCAGTGGCAGCGCACCGATACAAGCCCCTTGCTGTGCGCTTCGTTCAGGTACTCGTCTATCCATTCCTTGTTCACTTGGTTGGCACGGGAATAACGGGAGAGCGATTGCATGTTCCGGGCGGTCTGCTCGAAGTTCTTCAGGTTTTCGGCGTGGTCGTCTATGAAGATGAACTGGTTATAGACGTGGTTGCACGACAACAGCACGCCCACCGGGGCGGCGAATGACAGTCGGCAGTCGCTCCGGTCAGTGGACAGCTTCTCAAACCGTGTGTCCGTCCCGACCTTTCCGGGCAAATCTTCCACGTCCGAAAGCGTGTGCAGGCACAGTATGTCGTCCCCGACACGCATTTCTTCCGGGTACAGCCCGATGTCTTTCAGGCAGGTGGTATCTGTCTGCGATAGCGAGAAGTATTTCTCAATGATGCCCGCCTTTCCGTCCTGCCCGGTGATTTCCGATGCCGCCAGCCGGGTAAGGGTGACAAACCCGCTGTCGTTCATAATCCTTTCAAACTGCCCGACCGCTTCGATGAACTTTGCCGCCGCTTCCTTGTCGGCTATCTCCTGCGGTACAATCCTGCCCCGGCATAGGGTGGAGAAGTCGCTCTGTCGGCGGCTTCTCTCCCTTGTCGTCTTTGTCAGGAACAGGTAGCAGTAATGGTTCAGGAACGGGCGTTCATTGAAGTGCCGTTCAAAGGAGCGGCTTAAAAAACTAAGCTCGTCCCTTTCCGTGTCGGGCTGGTAGTTCTCCTTGATGAAGAAGTCCTGCTTGTGTACTATGGAGTAGTCGGGCAGCACCTTGATTGCCTTGTACCATGCCGAATGTATGGCTTCGTACTCGGCACTGGTGACGGTGAACAGTTCGGGCAGTTCCACCCTGAAAGCCACCGTTATGTCCGCATCCTTTGAAATGATGCAGCCGTTCTCCACCGCCAAAAGGGGGAATTTCCTTTCCAGCGTGGTAGCCTTTAACATATTTCTCATGGTCTTTCTTCCTTTCTTTTTTTGTAGGTGAATAATCGGGGTATCGCCTTTCGGCTGATAATGAAGCGTGGATGCCGTTTGCGTGCGGCGGCTTTCATCAGCCCGTGCGTGCCGTACTTGGCGTTGAGCCGGAACGTCTGCCACACGAGCAGCAGCGAAGCCGACACGATGAAACCGATACATAGCCACTGGTTCACGCCCGCCATGAACAGGACGATGAACACCACGAAGACGGCGAGCAAGCCGCCGCAAAAGATAAAGAGGTACTGGCTTTTCAGCCCCTTGAACTCCACGGGCTTCCCGATACCCCTGTTTACCTGATATTTTTCGGGCTTAGCCCTCAACAACTCGTCAGACATAGCCGCAGGTTTAGAGGAAGAACGAGCGCAGGATAGTGGCGGCTACAATCAGGAAGATGCACGCCCCGAACCAACTGGCGGCGGTCTTTGAGGTGTCGGGGTCGCCGCTTGAAAACTTGTTATATACTTTTACCCCGCCAATCAAGCCGCAGACCGCCCCGATTGCGTACACCAGTTTTGTTCCGGGGTCGAAATACCCGGTGATTAGGTTCGTGGCTTCGGTGATGCCCGCCTGCCCGTTTCCTTGTGCGTAGGCACTTACCACGGCGGCAAGTATAGCCGCCGACAAGAAGATTTTCTTTCTCATTGTGATTTGTTTTTAATGCCGGGCGGCGGGTGGATAGTCCGCCTTTCCCGGCTGGTGAATAATTTGAAATTTTAGTGGTCGGGGATAGTCCCGTTTGTCTGTTTGGTTTTCAGGTTGCCAATCAACCGTAATCACGCTGTTTCATGCTGTCAGGCTTATACATTATTATATTATAGGAAATCGTTCATGTCGAACGCTTCGTGTTCCTTGCTTTTATTGCCAGCTTCGGCAGGGACAGCAGCCGCAGCCAGTTCCGCTTCGTTGCGTCCCAGCAGTTCCGCCACCTTTGCCAGCCCGCCGTTGATGTTCTCCACCACCGCATCGTAGAGGTTCGTCCCCTCAATCCTTGCCAGTGTCCCGGCGGCTTGCCGCTGTTCCGTTTCGGTGGGGTTGTCGGCGTTCGCCGTGCGTACCGCTTCGCCCAGTTCGTCAAAGCTCACGCCCGTAGCCCGCCCGGTATCATCGTCACCGTCCATGTACCCGGCTATTTCCTCGTCCTCGTAGTCGGGTTCGTCATTCTCGTAACCGGGCGTTTCTTCCGGCAGTCCGTCAGCCTGCGGCGCAAAAATAGTATCATTTTCAGCCGCTTGCGGGAGGTGTCCCGATTTGTCCTGCGCTGTCTGAAATTGTCCGCTCTTGTATCGGCTTTCACCTATCAGCGTGTAGCCTGAAACCCCGTTTCGTGGAAGCGGCGCATCATCCGTTTTGCCCGGTGATGTCCGGCTGTCCGTGTAGCGATACCACAGCCACAGGGCGATGTAGTACACCAAAAGCCCGGTAAGTATGCAATAGATTACCATAGTCAGACAGGCTTTTGGAAGTGGCTTTCGTACAGGGTGTTTATCTCGTCTTGGTACTGCTCGAAGTGGCGCAGCAGAATGTTTTCCACGTAGCTGCTTACCGTCACCTTTCGCCCGCCTATCACCGTCACGATACGCATCAGCTTCTCATGCGTGGTTCGGCTCACGTACAAGGGCTGTCGGTCTGCCAGTTCCACTTTCTGAAAGTAGGTTTCCCGGTAGTCGCCCGAACCGCCCTTGCGCTTGCGGGGTGTCGGTTTCTCTACTTGCACTGTTTCAGCCTGCCGTCCCTCGTGGGCGGTTTCCGTTTCGCTGCCGGGCTGCGGTTCATCATCCGGCTGGCTCTCCCGCTTGGCGGGTACACCCTGCGAGATAAGTTCCCGCATAAAATCCTCGTCTATCTTCGGCATCCCGCCGCTTTGCTTTGCCATATCATTTTAATTTGATGTAGTACACTATTTCGGTTATCAGTTCTTCCAAGTTGCTTCCCCTTACCAACGGGCGGCTGGCGGGAAAGAGCGTGGAGCGGAACACCGCCTTTTTATCCGCCACCAGTTCCTTTTTGTAGCGTTTGGTATCGGGGATAAAGGTTTTCATCAGCGGCAGTTCCAGTTCCTTAATGGTCTTGTCGTAGGCGGTGTAAAGGTCTGTTTTCTCCCTACCGTCCACCATGTTCCAAAAGAGGTACAGCCCTGCAAGTCGGCAGGCTTCATTCTTCACTAATAGCTTTTGGATAGCCATTGCGAACGACAGGCTGCTTTCCAGCACCACCTTGTCGGCTGAAATGGGGGTGAAAATGTAGTCCATGCCCGCAAGGGAGTTTATCACGCCCTCGCTGTTCACCGTGCCGGGCAGGTCGAAAAACACTATATCCGGCACGTGTCCGGCGGCTATATATCCGTCAGCCGTTGCAATCGCCTTTTCGGGCGAACTGCACAGTACCGGGTAGGCTTTCTTCCCCAGCCGGGTGAACTGTTCATACGCCATGCGCTTGTAATCTTCATCCGCCCCGACCTGCTCGGCATCCCGCTTGCGCATCCCGGCAATGGAGTGCTGGGGGTAGTCGCAATCGACCACCGCCACATTGTAGCCTTTGAGGTAGTATAGGTAACTCGCCGCCAGCACGGTAAAGGTGGTTTTGCCGACCCCGCCCTTTTGTGTGGAAAAGGCGACATAAAGGGGTGTTTTCTCGTTTTCCATATTGCTTCCGTTCATTATTGGTTGATAGATTTGTTTATTGCTTTCAATCATTCTTTCCATATTGCAATCTTGAAATATTGAAAGACTGTTTTATTTCAATCTTGTTTTCCTGCTTTCATTCTTTCTTGAAATATTGAAATCCTGCAATCATGTTTTATTGAAATCCTGCTTTCAATCATTCTTTCCTGATTGGAATATTTCTTTCAATCTTGCTTTCAATATTGAAATCCGATGCAAAAAAAGGGAGAAAAAACGTCCCCTGAAAACCTTGTCCCGATTTGTCCTGCGCTGTCCCGTTTTGTCCACCAACCACCTATTTTACAGCATTATAAATCACCGTTACTTTGCAGCGGAGTAACGAACCGCAGGGGGCGCAGGTGTAAAACAGGGCTGGTGAATGGCTGGGCTTACCGTTCCACGCTAACCCCAATCCGTCCGTGACGGATTTCGATTTTCGTCAGAAAATAGCAAGGTGTGTTTTGTAGCATACAAAACCGTTTTCCGTGCCTGAAAACGCCTTGCCCCTTGCGGGGGTAAAAATCACTCCGAAGTCGTAATTTTTTAATCCAAAGAAGCATGGAAACAAGAAGAACCAACAAGGGCGGTCGCCCCGCCCTCGCAGACCCGGCGAAGCATCGCCATGTCCTTTACCTGAACGACCGGGAGAACGCCCGTTTCCTCTCGCAGTGGGAGCAGTCGGGCGTCACGAGCAAGTCCCGGTTCATCGCTGCCCGACTATTCGGCGAGCCGTTCCGGGTGGTGAAAGTGGATAAGTCGGCGGTCGAGTATTGCGCCCGGCTGACCGAATTTTACGCCCAGTTCAGAGCCGTGGCGGTCAATTATAACCAAGTTGTAAAGGCGTTGCATAGCAATTTTTCGGAGAAAAAGGCACTGGCTTTTCTCTATAAACTGGAAAAGGCGACCACTGAATTATCTATGTTAAACCGTCAGGTTATCGACCTGACAAACGAGTGCAAGGAACTATGGTTGCCAAAATAAGCACTGGCGGCAATATGTTCGGCGCACTGGCGTACAACCAAAACAAGGTGGACAGCGAGGAAGCAAAGGTGCTTTTTTCCAACAAAATGCTGTTGAGCGAGGACGGGAATTTCTCTATCGGCGAGTGTATGCGCAGCTTTGAAATGCAGATGCCCGTCCAGCTTTCCACCAAGAAGCCGATACTTCATATTTCCATAAACCCGCACCCGGAAGACGTGCTGACCGACCAGCAGCTTTCCGACATCGCACGGGAGTATATGCGGAAGTTGGGCTATGGCGACCAGCCTTATTTGGTGTACAAGCATACCGACATCGACCGCCACCATATCCACATCGTGGGGTTGCGGGTGGACGAGAACGGCAGACCGCTGAATGACAGGTTCGAGCATCGGCGCAGCAAGCAAATCACCCGTGAACTGGAAAAGAAATACGGGCTGCACCCGGCAGAGCGAAAGGAACGTGCCGAACGTCCGGAACTTAAAAAGGTGGACTATGCCGCCGGGGACGTGAAGCACCAAATCGGCAACACCGTGAAAGCGGCTTGTTACGGCTACCGCTTCCAGTCGTTCGGGGAATATAAGGCTTTGCTTGCCGCTTACAACGTGTGCGCCGAGGAAGTCAAAGGCGAGATAAACGGCAAGCCCTATCAGGGCATTGTCTATTCCGCCATGAACGACAAGGGCGAAAAGACAGGCAACCCGGTAAAGGCTTCCCGCATCGGCAAGTCGGTAGGTTATGAAGCGGTGCAGCGCAGAATGGAGAAATCGGGCGAAGCAATCAAGAACGGGAAATTGAAAGAACGCACCCGGAAGATTGTAGCCAATGCCATGCAGACCGCCCACAGCCGCAAGGAACTGGAACAGCAGCTAAGGAAGCGGGGCATTGACGTGGTATTCCGTCAGAACGACAGCGGGCGCATCTATGGCGTTACGTTCATCGACCATGACAGCCGGGTGGTGCTGAACGGTTCACGCTTGGGCAAGGAGTATTCGGCGAACGTGTTCAACGAACGTTTTTCGGGCGAAACCGGAAAGATACACCAGCCCGAAGTGGCAGCACCGCAGCAAGACCAGCCCACGCATCAGGAACAGCAGGGCTTCACGCCGAAAGCCGACATCGTTTCGGGCGTGGCTTCCGTGCTGGGTGCTTTCGGCGGTTTGCTGGGCGGCGGTGCATCAGGCGGTGACGAGCCGCAGGACACCGCCCGCCAAAAGAGAAAGAAGAAAAAGAAGCGCACAAGGCACATCGACTAACTTAAAAACATACAATTATGCAGCAAGAGGATGATTTGAGAGGGCTTGCAAGGGTCATGGACTTTATGCGGGCTGTCAGTATTCTATTCGTGGGAATAAACGTGTACTGGTTCTGTTACTCCACCCTGAAAGAATGGGGAGTGACCTTTGAAGTGATAGACAAGATACTGTGGAACTTCCAGCGCACCACCGGGCTGTTCTCGTCCGTTCTTTGGACAAAACTTTTTGCGGTGGTGTTCCTCGCCCTGTCGTGCATCGGCACTAAGGGCGTGAAAGAGGAAAAGATAACGTGGACGAAGATACATTGCAGCCTTGCGGCGGGTGTCGTGTTGTTTTTCCTGAACTGGTGGCTGCTGGAACTTCCGCTGCCACATACGGCGGATGCCGTGTTTTATATCGCCACGCTTTCGGTGGGCTATATCTGTATGCTCATGGCGGGTACGTGGATGTCCCGGTTGTTGAAAAACAACCTCATGGATGATGTCTTTAATACCGAGAACGAAAGTTTCCAGCAGGAAACAAGGCTTATCGAGAACGAGTATTCGGTAAATCTGCCTACCCGGTTCTACTATAAGAAGAAGTGGAACAATGGCTATATTAACGTTGTAAACGTTTTTCGTGCGAGCATCGTGTTAGGAACGCCGGGCAGCGGGAAGTCATACGCAGTAGTAAATAATTACATAAAACAGCAAATCGAGAAAGGTTTTGCGCTCTACCTGTATGATTATAAGTTTCCTGACCTTTCGGAAATCGCTTACAATCATTTACTTAACCACTTGGACGGCTACAAGGTTAAGCCGAAATTTTACGTTATCAATTTTGACGACCCACGCAAGAGCCACCGATGCAACCCGATAAATGCCAGCTTCATGTCGGACATTGCGGATGCCTACGAAGCAAGCTACACGATAATGCTTAACCTCAATCGAAGTTGGATAAGCAAGCAGGGCGATTTCTTCGTGGAAAGTCCGATTATCCTTTTGGCGGCTATAATTTGGTATCTCCGTATCTATCAAGGCGGTAAGTATTGCACGTTCCCCCATGCCATAGAACTGTTGAACAAGAAATACGCCGATGTATTCACCATTTTGCGCAGCTACCCCGAACTGGAAAATTACCTTTCCCCGTTCGTAGATGCTTGGGAATCGGACGCCCAAGAACAGTTGCAGGGGCAGATTGCCAGTGCGAAAATCCCGCTTTCAAGGATGATTTCACCCGCCCTTTACTGGGTTATGACAGGTGATGATTTTTCACTGGACATCAACAACCCGAAAGAGCCTAAAATCTTGGTTGTCGGCAACAATCCTGACCGCCAAAATATCTACTCGGCAGCATTGGGACTGTATAATTCCCGTATCGTGAAGCTGATAAACAAGAAAGGTCAGCTTAAAAGTTCGGTGATTATAGACGAGTTGCCAACGATTTATTTTCGTGGACTTGACAATTTGATTGCTACGGCACGAAGCAACAAGGTAGCGGTTCTGCTGGGCTTTCAGGATTACAGCCAGCTTACCCGTGACTACGGGGACAAGGAAAGCCGGGTAATCCAAAATACTGTGGGCAACGTGTTCAGCGGTCAGGTAGTCGGTGAAACGGCGAAAATCCTTTCCGAGCGTTTCGGAAAGGTGTTGCAGAAACGGCAGAGCATGACAATCAACCAACGGGAAAAATCCACCTCGATAAGCACCCAAATGGACAGCCTGATACCCGCCAGCAAAATATCCAACCTCACGCAAGGTATGTTCGTGGGGGCAATAGCGGACAATTTCGATGAACGGATAGAGCAGAAGATTTTCCACTGTGAAATCGTGGTGGACAATGAAAAGGTGAAGCGGGAAACCGCCCGTTACGTGAAGTTGCCGCAGATTATCGACTTCACCGACAAGGACGGCAACGACCGGATGCAGGAGGAGATACAAGCCAACTATGACCGCATCCGTCAGGAAGTCAGGCAGATAGTCGAGGACGAGATAACCCGGATTAAGAACGACCCGGAGTTATGCCACTTGATTAAGGAGGAAGAATAGCTATATATAATAATGTATGGAGTGAAGAACAGCCGATGTAGCTTTACGGTTGTTCTTCATTTTGCTTTTTGGTGCGGTAGGCTTCAAAACGCACTAATATTTCGTGCAGGTTCTTCAATGCTTCCACAGCCTTGCCTATCGGCGGCATCTTGCTTTTGTCGAAAGTCAGTTTCTTCAAATCGGTAGTGTACGCCGTAGCCACTTCGGGTAACGCCATGACCGCTTCGGCATCCTTGAATATCGGTGCATCAGCCAGCGACAAGTGCGAACGGGAGTTTTTATTTAGTCCGTCCTCTATCGTCACCCGGTACATGGCATCCAAGAAATCTTCCGAATGTAGGTAATCGTTATATTCCTGATTGTGGTAGAGTGCCGACAAGTCGTAAACGTCACGGATATGCTTTGCCAACAGTGCGGCTGCATCCTCATTGTAAGACAGCTTTACCAGCCTTGAAACCTTGTCGCAGATAGTCTTTCGGGGGTTGATACACTGCGTTTCAAAACTTTCCAGCCCGTAGGTGCTTATCAGTTCCTCTTGCCCGATGCTTTCAAGAAAGGCGGTCACAATCGGTTTGATAACCCGCTTGTCCGCCGGGTAGAACATCAGTTTTTTGTCCGGCAGGTCACAGGATTTTATCTCTACTTCCAAATGTTCTTTCAGTCCCACGCCTTGAAATACATTGTCATACGAGAAATACAGTTTACGGTAATTACCGCCCGTTTCCGACAAATCTTCCTTGTATATGTCACTATTGAGTTCGGCTATGTATTTGGAAAGTTTCTTGTTCAATGTCTTTTCTGCCTGCTTGGACGCACCTTTATCACCCGTGAACACGAACAAGTCCAAATCTTCCGAGAAACGTTCTATCAGCCCGTAGGCTTTGGAAAGTGAAGTTCCGCCTTTGAAGTAGGTCTTATCCGCATATTCGGACATGGAAATATCCCGCAGTATCTTCGATACCCAGTAATCCTTTTCCACGTGCGACTGCTCGTAGCCGAAATGGTCAGCCGCCAGTGCGATAATTTCCTTGAACGCTTCCTTGTCCGAATGTAAATTCATATTTCTGTCCTATGCTGTTTTATAATCCAAGTTGAACCGTGTCGTGGGAAGAATGGTCTTTGCCATTTCCGTTTGCAATACGGTTTGTCTGATGTCGCCCAGTATATCCGCCACCACCTTTCTGACACGTGGCGGGTAACTTTTCGCCAAAGATACGATTTTTTCCAGTTCCGGCAGGCTGTACCCGTTGAAATATTGGCTTTTGACCCGGTTGTAGATGTCCTGCCCGGTTGTTCCGGGTATGCGCTTCATGTCCTTTATCGCATCGAGCAGCCGCAAGTACGGGACAAGGCTTTCATCCGGATAGACCATGCAGTAGGCTTTCACGCACTCTATATCCAAGTTCTTGAAACGGAAACGGCGAACCGGGTTAGGAGTGGCTATCGTTATGGTTGTGGCTACCTGTTCGGTCAGCCCCATTTTGTTATAGATGTAAGCCCCCGTGATATAGCCGTTCAGTTTTTCAGTCAGGTAGCGGAACTGTTCATCCTGATAGACAGGCAGCTTTCCCAGCCCCAGCACTGATTTCTTGGGACGGTAGTACGCCCCCTTTTCAACCCGTACCAGTACCCCTTTGCGGCTCTGTTCGGAAAGTAGCACCGCAACATTGGCGGTCTTTTCCGTTTCAAACGACAAATCCCGGAACGTGAATATACGCCCGGTATCTATCCGTTCAATCTGCCCAAGTATCTCTTTCCTGAATGAAGCCATATTTATGTCCTTTGTTTCTATCTGCAAAGATAGTATATTATGTAATCACCTGCAAAAACATAACAAAGATTTTGCCGAAGATGTTTTCTTTTTGTCGTGTCACCTGATAATAGGAGAATAACGGAAACTCAATCAAAGGCTTGCCAAACGCTTCACAAATGGCTCACAAGTATAATGCGATTTTTGTAAAATGCTGATTATAAGCCGAAAACAATACTATACAAATGGCTCACAAATGGCTCGTCTAAAGCAAGCGATTAACTTCGGTCTGTACCCGTTTTAAATCTCCAACCAACAGTTGGAGATTTACCGCACCCGGATAATTTCAAGCTCCGCAGGACAAATTCGGGCATCCCTTGCCCCCGTTTTTAGTCGCTATCTGTAGACTGGACTATTATTATACCATTCAATAATCAAATCATTATCGTTATTATGGACATTTAAAGTGAAAAAGATATTCCTATAATGATTAAAGCAATAGATGCAAATATGTATCTATATCTTTTTGTAGAAAACATTGCTCCTATACAAGAGATAGATACAGCAAATTGTATACATTTTAAACTTAACTCTGTAGTCTTAAATATACACATAGACAAAAAAGATAATGCCAAAACAAATAGTATAGCATTCAATATATATTTCAGTTTCATATTCCTTTGATTTACATTGACCTTATTAGCAGTAGCATATAAATTGCTCATCCTAACCCAATAACCAATCCTATACAAAAGAACAAGGTGAATCTCTTTTCCTTGTGTTTCAGCCCATAGACCAGCCCGATAATAGCACATAAAGGAATATTAGATGAATCTGCATTTTTTCCTTTATTTACAAGGTATTTATGACTTTCTTTGCTCAATTTGCAAATCTCACGGTTCTCATTGTTCTGTTGTAGCATACATTTATGCAACTTAATGTTCCCATGATTCAGTTTAATCTATTTTCTCTAATTCAATTGTAGCTACTTTCTCTTTATCTGGACTAATTTCATTCTGTATAATGGTTATATGTTTTTGGGTATAGCTTTTGATAATCCAAGGGGCTCCACCCAAATATAAAGCATTGCTATTAAATGTGATATATTTCCCTTCTATTGTATAAGTAATATCAATTTCATCGTAACCTTCCCAATTTACTTTCCCTTTCCGAGTATCTACAAATTGCATACCGACCCCCATATTTTGTACTGTCCAAGCCTCACAATGCCCTGTTCCACGCCATGAAGTCTGATAAAGTGCTTCGGGGGTTAATTCATTTGTCTGTTCATTATCATCGTCGCAGCTTATAAAGCTGAATGTACAGAGGAATAGCATAAGTATTCCAAGAATTTCTTTTGTTTTCATATTCTTTTTTTTAATCCCTTGTTTAACTCATTCAATCTTTATTTTGTCTCTTCGTTGAACCAACCAAAGATAAGACAAAGATAAAAAGAAGAATTCTTTGGCAGATTAAGATACTCTTGGAATATTGTTATGAATGTAAATTTCTAAACCTATGTTTATTTTTTGTTGTCAAAACTTTGCTTGCGTCTGATTCGGCTCATGTGTATGGGTGTAATTTTAAGGTAGGATGCTATTTCTTTTAGTGATACCATTTGAAAGATTGCAGGGCATTTTTTTAAAAGTTGGAGGTAACGCTCTTCCGGTGTGAATCTGAATAAATCCAAATAACGTGAATATGATTGGAAAAACATCTGTTCGGCTGCGATACGGGCTATCCGTTGGTTTTCATTATTTTCCTTGAATTTTTGCTGTAAGAATGTAGAAGAACAGATGTAAATCTCGCACGGGATTATCGCCTGTATATTCAATTCTGATTTCATGCCATATAAGCAAGTGGGATAATCGGCTATAAATTCATTTGGAAAGGAAAAACCGACATTATACGGCTTGTTTTCTGTCCGGTTGGTGCAACTGTATTTGACTACGCCTGATAAGATAAACCCGAAGAAAGAACAGGCATCACCTTCATGGAGAATAAACTCATTCTTTTTATAATGTCGTAACTCTCCATGTTTCAGACACAACTCCTTGAAGAAGTCTATGTCTATGTTACTCATATATGAATTGAATTCGGCTATCATTTGTATATAAAAGAAATGTATAAAAAATATCTGAATTTCCATGTTTGGAGTTTAGTCTGTTTTTTGTCTATATATCCAAACCGTACTAAACTTTTTTCTGTTGACTGCAAGATATAAGTACTGGCGAAAAGAGTAAGAATAAAAGGTATTTCTTTTTGACAGTATTACTTTTAATAATTTGAGGAGGAAATAATACTCTAAGTAAAGGCTTATTCTACCGTCCGAGAGCTTATTTTGCTCCAGCTTGGGGTTTTCTTTCGTTTTATTTTCTAACATTGCCATTGTTTAGAGGTTTTATCTCGATTTAGGTGCCGTAACCGGGTAATTACACTAAATAGTTGATTTTCTTTTGTTTTTTGCGGATGCAAAGGTACAAAAGAAAATGATATTTCAAAGTGTACTGAATAACAGAAAATGGCAAAAATAGAGAAAAACAGAAAATATTCAAATGACTGATAATAAGAAAGATGAATTATTTTTATTCTATAATCTCCATGTCTTGTATCGGCATTGGCATTGGGTGGTAAAGAAGCAATAGATAACATCCATATTCTAAAAACTATTCCCTACATAGAAATGTCACTCCAATCTATCGGGGATTTGAAACGAGTGCAATAACAGATTACTAACGAAGCGCGATGACGCTTAAACAGTGTTCCCCGCTAATCCATTAAAGGGTTCACATATGGTTCATACTCGAATGATTTTCTTTTGCAAAATATGCAAATTACTTGAGTTTTAGCTATTTCAAAAAACGACCAAAGGGTTCACAAAGGGTTCATCGAAAGAGAGTGAAATCATTCACTCTCTTTTTTTATGCCCTTTTCAATTCTGCAACCAATGGTTGCGGAATTTCATCCCACCCGGACAAATCGGGACACCGCAGGACAAATTCGGACAGCCCTTGCCGCCCGTCCAAATATAGCATATTTAGTCGCTACCTTTGGGCGGGACTATTCCCGTAACCGCTAAAATTTCAATTATTTATGGCAAACAGAATGACCCCGCCCGCAGAGGGGCAGGAAAAAGACGTGCTGCTGGTCTTGGATAAACAGCAGGGAAAGGTGAGTGCCGTTAAGGGTATTGACAAGGAGGGCAATTTGCAGACCGTACCGCCAACACACGGTGGCGAGTTCATGCAGGTGGACAAGAACAGCGATGTGTTCAGCAACTTCATTTCCAACTTCTACCGCAAGTATCAGGACACTTCCGGGCTGGAACTGTTCAGCGTCAAGGCTTCCGAAGCGGAGCGGGACGCAAAGGCAATCGAGGAAAACCACCGCAACCCTACACCGGAGGGCGACAAGCGGGCTGAAATGCTTCGAGTTCCGAAGCCCGACTTCCACGAGTTCAAGCAGGGTTACCGCTTCGACCCGGCAAAAATCGACTGGGAGAACCTGAAAAAAGTCGGCATCACCGCCGACACCCTGAAAAACACGAAGGACTTCGACCGGGTGATGCGTGGCTACAAGTCCCGAAATACCTACACCGTTTCGGGGACGGTGGGCGGCTTCTACCTCAAACCTACCGATGTCAAGCTCTCTTTCTATCAGGCAAAGGACGGCACGGTAGTACCCAAGCTGCACGGCGTGCAGCAGGACGAAAAGCTGTTGCAACGCCCGTTCCATGAACACGGGTTCACCAAGCAGGAACAGGGCAACTTGCAAGGCACTGGCAACTTGGGCGGCATCGCTGAAATCAAAGACCCGAAAAGCGGCGAGCAAATCCCCGTGTTTGTCAGCCGGGACAGGTACACGCACGAACTGGAATACATGCGGGCTGACAAATGGAAATGCCCCGATACAATCTGTAACGTGCAAGTCAGCCCGGAACAGAAAGCCGCCTTTGAAGCCGGGCAAGCGGTGAAAATGGAAAACCTGCAATTCAGGGACGGCACGAAGCGCAGTGCCTATTTGCAGGTCAGTGCGGTGGAGCGTGGCTTGGAGTTCCTGCCCCGTGCCGCCGTCCAGTTCTTGCAGCAGGGGCAGCAGCCCGCAGAACAGCAGGTAGCCGGGCTAAAGGACGGCAAGGGCGTTGAGTTCAACGGTCATGTACAGCCCGGCGCACAGGGCAAATCCCACGACAAGGTGCAGCCGAAAGACGTTACCCCCGCCGCCGAGAACCGGACGCAGGTAGCGGTCAATTCCGGGGGCAAGACCAACGAAGCCACCAAGCAGGGCAAAGAGCCGTTGAAACAGGGTCAGGACAAGCCCACCCCCAAGCAGAAAGAGAAGCAGGAGAAAGCGCAGGACAAGAGCCTGAAAGCTGACAAGCCCAAGAAGTCCAGAGGAATGAAAATGTAATATCCACCATTAAAAAGTAAAGAATTATGATTGCATTGATAGCAGAAAAGCCCAGCGTGGCAAAGGACATCGCCCGCATCATCGGTGCGACCGGGCGTAATGACGGTTATCTTTCCGGCAACGGGTATATGGTGACATGGGCGTTCGGCCACTTAATCCAGCTTGCCATGCCGGAAGCCTACGGCGTGGCGAACTTCCGCAGGGAGAGCCTGCCCATACTGCCGCCCGATTTCCAGCTAATCCCCCGTCAGGTGAAAGCGGAGAAAGGGTACAAGGCAGACCCCGGCGTGCTGAAACAGTTGAAAGTGATAAAGGAAGTGTTCGACCAGTGCGACCGGATTATTGTCGCCACCGATGCCGGGCGTGAGGGTGAGTTAATCTTCCGCTATATCTTCCATTACCTGAACTGCCGGAAACCATTTGTGCGCCTGTGGATAAGCAGCCTTACCGACAAGGCAATCCGTGAGGGGCTGGATAACTTGCAGCCGGGAGAGCGTTACGATAACCTTTACCTCTCTGCCAAGTCCCGCAGCGAAGCGGACTGGCTGATAGGGATAAACGCCACCCAAGCGTTGAGCGTAGCTGCCGGGCAGGGGGTGTTCTCGCTGGGCAGGGTACAGACACCCACGCTCGTGATGATATGCGGCCGCTATTTGGAGAACAGGAATTTCGTACCCGCCAAGTTTTGGCAACTCAAAGCGGTGACCGCCAGCGGGGGAATAAATTTTACCGCCCAATCGACCGCCAAGTGGGAACAGCAGCCCGAAGCCATAGCCGCCCTGCAACGGGTAAAGGATGCCGGGCAACTTGTGGTTAAATCCGTTGAGAGGAAAGAAGCCTGCCAAGAACCGCCGCTTTTGTACGACCTTACCACGCTGCAAAAGGAAGCGAACACGAAGCTGAACTTCTCGGCTGACAAGACGCTTTCCATAGCGCAAAGCCTGTATGAAAAGAAAGTGATGTCCTATCCCCGAACCGGAAGCCGCTATATCCCGGAGGACGTTTTCGATGAAATGCCGGAACGTGTCGCCCTGCTGGGGCAATACTCCCGCTTTGCCGGGTATGCCGCCGGGCTGGACGGCACACCCGGCAAAGCGGGAGTATTGCCCCAGCAGGGCGACACGTTCCGAAAGGGCATCGAGGTGTACGCAACGCAAATCACCGCAGAACTGCTATCGGTGCAGCTATCTGTCGCTACTGGTGAAACCTGCCCCTGCCCGAAATGCGGCAGCGGGCGCATCCTGTTCTACCCGAAAGTGGCGAAGTGTTCCAACGTGGACTGCACGCTTACCATATTCCGCAACAAGTGCGACAAGCAGCTTTCCGACAAGCAGATTGTCGAGCTGGTGACTAAACGCAAGACCGGGCTAATCAAGGGCTTCAAGGGCAAGAACGGCAAGGCTTTCGATGCTTCGCTGGTACTGGACGAGCAGTTCAATGTCGGTTTTTCATTCCCCGAAAAGAAAGCGAAACCGAAGAAATAGCCTATCTTTGCCGCTGAAATTTCATTGTGATAGGTTTTACAGCTTATAATAATTGAAATTTTAGTGGTTGCGCCCGGAGGGAAACCGGGCGCATTTTTTATATGTTCCCGCCAAACAGGTAGGTCGAACAGACCACCCCGTTATCCAGCACCCTGCTTTCCGAGAGCTTCCACAGCGAGCCGGATGTTTCCCCGACAAAACCGATGCCTTTGCCCGCCATGACCGGGACGGTGTAGATTGTCAGGCTGTCCAGCAGTCCGGCTTTAATCAATGAAGTAAGCAGCTTGCCGCCACCCACCACCAGCATGTCGGTTTCCTGTTTCAGTTCATAGACCCTTTGCAGCGGTTCTTCGGTCAGGAACTCCACCCCGCAGTCCGGTGTAACGTTGGTGTCGTAGTGTGACACCACAAAAGACCGTTTGCTTTTGTGCGGCCACCCGCCCCAGTGTTCAAAGATGTAGTTGTAGGTGTTCGCCCCCATAAGCAGGCAGCTTGCGGCGGCGTGTTCCCTTGCCGCCAGTTCCTTGACCTCACGGGGCATCCAGTCCAGTTCATAGTCCGGCGTGGCGGTATGCCCGTCCAGCGATACGGCGATGTGCGCTTTGATTTGTTCCATATTGTCAGGTATTAAAGTGATATAAATCCCTACTGTCTTGGCACGTTAGCCGCAACCCCAAAAAAGAAAGCGTGGCATGACGCTGTTTCAAAGTAGAGGTACTGGCATACCCAAATGTGGAAACAGTGCAGCCACGCTATGACAAACGCATAGCATATCCTGCGCTGAATATCCCCACATTTTGAAAAGTGCCAGTTTTCTACTTTGGGACGTTCGGCGAACGTATATGTTATATATAAAGGCAATATTCCGGCAACCGCCGTCCAACTGCCGTTACTTTTCCGTGTAACTTCTGCAAAGTTAAGCAAATACCCTGAAAAATCACGTGCAAACAGAAAAAATCCTGCCGTGTTATCACAACAGGGCAGGACACAAGCACCTAAAAATACACAAGTTCAGCCCATACGCCTACGGGCAGCTTGCGTTCCTTTGAAGATGATATGAACCGATGACAAAACAGCTTTGGTTCGCCGTGTCTTTGGTGATGATGTCCCTTTCCCGCATGAAGCGGATATAGCTCTTTGCGGTGCGCTCCTTGATGTCCAATACCTGCTGCAACTGCTCGCAAAGGTCTATGTAGGTGATGCGTGTCTGCCGCCCGAAGATGTCATGTGCGACATTCACCAGTTCCCTTTCCTTGCGTTTCTCCTTTTCCTCACGGGGCTTCTCGCCCTTGTACACGTGCATCCCCGCTTCCTTGTCCCATGCAAAGAGCATCAAAGGAACGTCCAACGGGCTTCCGTCCCTTACTTTCAAGGCTTTCACGACCGACTGGGCGGGTTCTTCGTCTTTCTCTATCGAAAGGATTGTAGCCGCCTTACGCTGCAACTCACTACCCAAATGTCCCCGCAGTTTCAATCCGTTGGGGACGAAGTGCAGCACGCACAGAATACACGTGTTGTAGATACCCGCCAGCCGATAAAGTTCATCTATCACCGCCACGCTTTCCGCTTCATCGTTGGCACTCTTAACAAGGTCTGCGATGCCGTCAATGACGACCAACTGGATGCCGCCGTACTGGTAGTAGAACTTGTCCATGCTTTGTACAATGGCGTTCAGGCGTTCTTTGCGTGACATGCCGGTAAGACAAAACGCTTTCAGTTCATCGGGTTTGTCCGGCTGTTTGGCACGTGCCAGCAGGTTGCTTACATTCTTGAACAGTTGCACTTCCGACTGTTCGGTGTCGTAGAGCAAGACCGCCTTGTGTTTGCCGTTGGCGGTTATCTGTATGCCCAGCGTATCTACTTCCGCACCAGCCGGGCAGATGCAGCCCGCCACGATTGCGGCTATATAATTGCTCTTTCCCGTTCCCTCGCCCCCGGTGATGCCGAACAGGTTGCCTTGTGTCCCCAGCGGAACGTCACCCGCCGAAATAATCTCTTGCGCTTTGGCGGGCGGGTTGTTGAAATCTATTTCGCACGATTTAAGCATAATCAATGTGTCGCTATACAGGTTGTCTAAAAATTCGATAAACAGTTTCAGGAAATCTTCACGGGTGTTCCCGGCTTTGAAGTAGTCGGATATGTCCTTTTCCTCTTTCGTTCCCGGAAGCGGGAGCAGCAGGCGTTTCACTCCAAATTCTTCCAGTAGTTTTTCCTGTTTGCATGAACTTTCCCTGCCCGTCTTGTCCATGTCAAAGAGCAGGACGATGTGCTTGAACCGGAATGTCAGCCGATAAACCAGCGTGGGCGGTATTGTCACCGTTTCGCTGTTGAAGCAGATAGCGTGAAAACCGTGCGCCGCCAGCGAAAGCACGTCTTTCTCGCCGCCCGTGATGAATAGCGTGTCGCCTTTGGCTGGCAGTTGTTCCAGCCCGAAACAGTAGTTCTCACCGAAGCTGCCGCCGTAGAGGAAACGGGGCGTGGAGAACGGGCGGTACAGCTTGATGTGCTGTTTGCCCTTGTAGCCGTACATGGGTTCTGCCACCGATGAAGTGTAGGTGTACGGTTTGCCCTCTGCCGTTTCACTGTTGTATTCCCGGAGCGAACAGACCTTGTAACGTTCCAGCAGTTCGGGCGTGATGCCGTACTGTTGCCAGTACACCAGTTCGGCAAGCGGGAACTTCTGTTCCCGGAACTGGTAGGGCTTGACGGGCTTTTCGGGCGTTTCTTCGGGTTTGTCCGGCACTGCCCGGCAGACGGTTGCCGGGGGAACGGAAACCGGAATGCCGGAAGCCAGCCCCAAGCCCAAATCCCGGTCGATGATTTCCAGTATCTCCACGAAGTCAGCCGCCCGGTTGCAGTCCAGCCCCTTTAACTGCCCCACGAGGAAGAAACAGTCGCCGCTGTAACTGTCGTTGCCGAAGTCTTTCATCTTGTAGATACCGCCCCGGCGGTCGAAATAGATGTTGCAGGAAGCCTTGCTGTCCTCGTACAGCGGGTTAAGGAAGTTGCGACCTATGCGCCAATTGCCGGGCAGGTAGTGTTTGAACACCGCCAGCCCGTTACTTGTTCTTTCTAAGATTTCCTCTTTCCTTAGCATACAACTGGTGGTTGGTTATCAGGTTGTCGATGTTCTCCTTGTTGCTCCTTATCAGGCGTTCTTCCAGCATCCGGCGTATCTCGCTGACCTTGTAGAAGTAGCGTCCCCTGATGTTGGAATAGGCGATAGTTCCCGACACCCGCAGGCGTTGCAGGGTCTTTTCGCTTATTTTCAGGAACGTGCAGACCTCGTAGCTGTCCACCCACATGTCTTCCTCGCTTTGCCTTGCCGTTTCCATGTGGTTGAAGATGTAGTCGGCAATGGCGGTAATCTTGTTGTCCAGTTCCTTGTAGGCTTTGGACTCGAATGTTATTATTTCCATAACGGTAACTGATTGATTTGCCGCAAAGTTCGGGTGTCCTGAAAAATAAAACGCCACAGATGTACCCACCTGTGGCGAAATAAATTTTGTTAAAGCACGGTTGCCTAATCCTGCTCCCTCATGCGCATCAGCAACCTGTCTTTCAGGGTGGAGAGGAAGCCCGTTCGGTCTTTGGTCTTGGCTTTTAGTTCCATGTAGGTGTGGTAGAAGTCGCCGAGGTCGATGTCGAACACGTATTCAAAGTAGGCTACAATCTCCTTAATATCAACCGTCCCCTTGTTCAGACAGCCGCAGGCGTCCAGTGCGTAGATAAGTTCCACCAACGCCCTTTTCGTCCCCGTCCAGCGCAACACCTTTCCCATGAAGCCGTTCTTCACCCGCTTGCGTTGTTCCCGGCGTTCCAGCTCGTGCAGACGGTTGGTGAGGTATATTTCCAGCAGTTCGTTGGCTAAAATCTTGGCTACCTTGAAATCGTGACTGGTGCTGAACTGTGGGTCTGTTTCGTAATAGAAACTGTCCACGATGATTTGTATGTCAGGCTTCCCACGCATGAAATACTGCCTGTCCAAGTAGGTGGCTTTCGTTCGGTGGTACTGGTAGAACGCCAAGTTCCGCTGGAACGACTTTGAAATCCGGTCGGTTTCCGACAGCAGGTAGTCCCTTTGCACTTCCTCGCTGCCGCTGGGGAAGCGCACCTCTATCTTGTAAACGGTGTTGTAATAGATGATTTTGCTCGCTAAAAGCGGTTTCAGTTCCTTGAAGAAGTGTATTTCCTCTTCCGTGCTGGCGAACGGGTAGGAGATTATAAAGTTTTTGAGTTCGCCCAGTATCTCTTGCAGGTAGTCCACGCACAGGCGGCAGAGCGTCAGCGTGTCCGCTGCGGTGTCCTCGTATTCCTGTATCTGCCATTCCACTTTTTGAAGCAGTCCGGCGAAGTATGTTTCCAACGGTATCTTATGTTCCATAACCTTGTGCTTATCTTTTATGAAGCACAAAGTTACGGGCATAAAAAATCTGTTTTATTCTTGATTTTTCACATTACGTTCTTGTAACTGTGCATTTTCTTGTTTCCTGCGCTTTTCTGCGTATCTCGCCCGGTGTGTCCAGCAAGTAAGCCTTGCAGAAGTCGTTCAGGTTCGATGTCGATGCGAACCCCGTGGTGAACGCCACTTCCGTAAGTGTGAGGTTGGTGTTCTTCAGGTAGTGTTCCACGTCCTTTGCACGCTCCTTTATCACCCATTCCTTAGCCGTGTACCCGGTCATTTTCTTTACCTTCCGTCGGAACGAGCCGTATTCCATGCCGCATTTGTCCGCCAGTTGCTCGGCATCATAGACCATGTAGCCTTTCAGACGCACCATTTCGGTGAATGTCTGCCTGCCCAGCTCCGGCAGCATCCGTTCGGCGTGGCGCAGTTCCTTTTCCGTCACCAGCAGGCGGTTGTCCCTTACCGGGTTTCTCCGTAGCAGGTGGAAAGCGTGGCATACCGTGTTGTACACGTTGCAGAGGTACTGCCGTCCCGGTCGCATCCAGTGGAGCGCATCGCAGTAGGCGGTCAGTTCGGGTATCTCGTCCCGCTTGCGGTGCTGTTCCGCCAGTTCGTCCAGTATGGCGTAATGGGTGGTGGACATACCCAGCAGGATAATGATTGCCTTGTAGTCCTTGTATGCCGCCAGTGTCGGCGTTTCCGGCAGGCTTTTGAGCGTGTCGCATACGTGGGCGCACAGCCGCACGTCCTTGCTGAACGGTTCAAGTTCCAAGTAGTTGTCCATTTTCCGGCTGTTGTGCAGCAGCCATGTTACCTTTTCGTCCAGTTCCTTGCAGGACGCTTCCAACTCCGCTTCGGGAGCGGGAAGCAATAATGATGTAATCCGTTGTTCCATATCTGATGTTTTATATATGAATGACATATCATTTGTTCCACCTCACGCAATCCGTCCAACCCCATTCATCGAACAGCCATGTTTCTAAGAAGAAAAGTACAAAGGGCAGCAGGAACAGAAAATATGCCTGTACTGCGCTGATATGCTTAGAGCGGCGGTAGCGGTTCAACAATGCCTGTACACGGGCTTTCCTGTATCGTGCAAGAATAAATACACAAATAAGCAAAAACATTGCACCTAAATAGCCAAGATGTAAGGACGACCATTCCGGTACACTGTTAATCAGGAGAAAGTTGCCGGGCAGAACTACTACCCACCACCAATACCAAAACAGCAGTATAAAACCTGACATCCGCCCTATCTTCTTGCCCCAAACCTCTCCCTTGAAATATAGGTAGTCAAAAAAATAGTATCTGTAATTCGTCCGGTTTGCACGTTGCTTCACTCGTTCAAAATAGTTATCTGTATTTTTTATTCCTTTATTCATAATGGCTTGGAAAGGAACGCCGTCAGATGCTATCTTTCGTTGTTACTAACTTATTTACAAATCCCAATCCGGTGAATAAACACCCAATCCCAATAAGGGGATAAACAATGCCACATAAGACTGCAAGCATATTCAATCCTCGTTCATCTCCCGTGAAGCCGTCTAAACAAACAGCTTGCAATATGAAGTTTGTAATTTGCCAATCCAATAAACTTTGGTCTATACAGATAAAGGCAAGCCACAAAAGGATAGAGCAACATTCCAAACCCAACAATAACATTATGGTTTTAGGCTGCATTGCATATAGTTTATAGACCTTGTAGATTACCAGTATATCTATTATTACAAGCATACCCAAAAGACAATATTCCATAATGCCATATATTCCGAACAGACGACCAAAGCCTAAGCCACCACAAAATAATGTTATGGCTATCAGCAAAGCACTGAAAGCTGTCAATGCTATTATGGATTGAACAGTTTTATTCATCGCACTATTGTTAATGGTTAGCAGGGAACGGCTTGTCCGTTATCCTGCGTTGTTAGCTGTATCTATTTTAGAAAATCCAAATCAAAATAATATTGATTGTCATTCTTCGGATTTATGTAAATCGTTGCCACTCCATAATATTGCAATAGCATTTCCAATGAAACTTTTTCCTTCAAAATTGCATCACTGCGAAATGTTTTTGTCTTTCCTTTGTATGGGGTGGTGTACGTCACGGTGCATATTGCAGTGGACACTACTTGTTCACTATGATAAATGTCAGGAAACAAAGAGCCGCTAACACCATTCCAAAACTGGGTTTCCCATGAATTGAATACCTTAAAGACTGGCTCTTGCATCCTTGACTTCTTGCTACTCCATTTCTGCGCACTGACTTTACATTGGCTTAAATCAACCGATAATCGTGTTCCATGCTTTTTTATCTGTTTGATTGCCTGCCTTGCTCTATATCTACGAATAGCAGCACCTATAAGATTGTGATTTAACCATACAAGCAATAAAACCACTCCCGGTATTCCAATGGCATACCACCTTCCGGCAAAACAAATGCCCACACCGAATACATAAATCCAAATAAAAATAAATCCAAGTATTCTCAATATTTTATTCTCATAGATTTTCATGTCATATAATTACAGCTAATGCTTAGAAAGGAGCATCGTTAGATGCTATCTTTCGTTATTAGATATCTATTGCCCTTTCTCGCTTGAGGATATGGAACTAAAGTTGCCTTTATAATTCGATTATTACAGTTAAATGGTACATAAGCCACTTTACTATCAATACTTAATGTGTCGTTTAGCTGTTTCAAATGGGAGTGCTCATTTTGTAATAAAACTTCCGTTTTTGAAAAGTCCACAGAACTGCATATCGGATAGAAACCGGAAAAACAAGTAGGCGTTATGTAAGCTGCTTGATTTTCATAATCAAAGAACAGGAAACGGTTTCCGTCTGCCACATTATCATACACAGCAAAGCAATCAAACTTTCTCACTCCATTGATTGTATAGCTTTGCACGAAGTCAATATTGCTATCATCTACCGCTTTCAACTCAAAAATGACCTTCTTTTCATCGTGCTGATTAAAACACAGCCTATATAGAGTTTCAAATTCTGTTTTTTCTGTTTCTATATAAAGGGTATCTTGTTCAGTCAAAAAATGATACTTTACTGAATTTTGTTCCACATAGCCGTTTTTCGCTATAACATAGCTAAGTGGGAAAAGGAACAAACAATACAATACAAATATTCTCATGTCTTTATATCTAATGGTTCAGCAGGGAACGGCTTGTCCGTTATCCTGCTTCGTTAATAACTCTTTTCTTTTCAATAGAT
>NZ_JAFKPJ010000023.1:0-58879 GCF_019633765.1 Bacteroides sp. 11BF | reverse complement strand
AAGTTCTAATGGAACTTATCAGGAAGTTGGCATAAAGAACATTGCCTCATATCCTCAAGCAAACAGTAAATGACTAAACCAACAGTTCTTATACCCGTATAGAAGCTTTTCTTAAAGCAAATATTATCAAAGGATTAACTTCAAATGCCAACTATATATTTAACCTCAATAATACAGCCATTAAACCAGTAGATTGCCGACAGTGTATTGAAATTCCCAGGGAGAAAAAAATAAATACTTCTCCCCCCAACAGAAGTCAATGAAGATGCAGAGTAGATCAGAACTCAATACGTGACAATTCTCATGAACTAAATGCCCCAATGAAAGAAATATATCCGGCTATGTGAATACATTTTATGAATAACTCTTAGGATATGATAATGGCACAGGCTGCGAAGAATTATACTTTAAGACATTATCAATTGCGTAAAATCCGCAATTAAGCCTCAACATCCCCGGTTGGCAATCAGGGATACTCAGCAAAATACAAAGCTCATCCTATTCCTATAACGATTTGAACCATAGAAATAGGAAGAGTTTTATATTTTACCTTATAGCTTCAGACAAAGATTCAATTTGCAAATTATTGATTATAATATAAAATATATCTGAATATATGTTTTTGATATTAAAATAAAGACTATCTTTGCTACAAAGAAATTCCTGCTAATACTATTTTTATGAAAAAGATCCTACTTATACTCACTTTATTATACAGTACTCTCTTTTGTCAGGCACAAAAGAAGGAGGTAATTGTAGGTGCCGAGCAAACCAATGAATACTTTCCTATTCTGAAAAATAAGCGAATAGCTATCTTTTCCAATCATACCGGAATGATAGGAAACAAGCATCTTCTGGATGTTTTGCTGGAAAACAAGTTCAATGTAGTCGCTATTTTCTCTCCCGAACATGGTTTTCGAGGGAATGCCGATGCCGGTGAGCATGTATCCAGTACAGTAGATTCAAAAACAGGAGTCCCCATTCTTTCTCTCTACGATGGAAAATCCAAGAAACCCAGTGAGAGTTCCATACGAAAGTTCGACATATTGATTGTAGACATACAAGATGTAGGACTGCGCTTCTACACTTATTACATATCCATGGTGCGGCTGATGGATGCCTGTTCTGAGTACAACCGCAAGGTTCTTATCCTGGATCGCCCCAATCCGAACGGGCATTATGTCGATGGACCGATATTGGATATGAAATATAAATCAGGAGTAGGCGGATTACCTATTCCCATTGTACATGGAATGACACTGGGTGAGTTAGCCCTGATGGTCAACGGTGAGGGTTGGTTGCCCTCCTCACGGACTTGTGATGTGACAGTCATTCCTTGTAAGAACTACACTCACCAGACGATGTATCGCCTGCCCATTCCTCCTTCACCTAACCTGCCGAATATGAAAGCGATCTACCTATATCCTTCTACCTGCTTCTTTGAAGCGACCCCGGTAAGTCTGGGACGTGGGACCAGTCTACCTTTCCAAGTTTACGGGCATCCTAATATGACCGGATACAACTACAGTTTTACTCCTCGAAGTGTCCCAGGAGCAAAGAACCCACCACAACTCAATAAATTGTGTCATGGAGTAAATCTAAGCAATCTCAGCGACGAAGATATATGGAAAAAAGGAGTAAACCTAACCTACATAATCGATGCCTATCGTAATCTAAATATGGGGGACCATTTCTTCAGACCATTTTTTGAGTTGCTGATCGGTACGGACTATGTACGTAAAATGATAGAAGAGGGCAAAAATGCCGACGAAATAAAAGCAAGATGGAAAGAGGATGTCGAGAAATTCAAAGTACAGCGAAAGCCTTATCTACTCTATCCAGACAATTGATTAACTCTTAACCGGAAATATTATATTCATTAATCTGAAAAGCATGACACCTATAGCGGTATTAATCACTATTGCTGCTTATTTCCTGATATTGTTTACCATTTCATACATTGCAGGAAGAAAAGCTGATAACGAAGGATTCTTTGTGGGTAACCGCAAATCGGCTTGGTATGTGGTAGCCTTTGCCATGATTGGTTCCAGCATATCCGGAGTCACCTTTGTATCGGTTCCCGGCATGGTTGGAGTCAGTAATTTCTCATACTTGCAAATGGTACTTGGTTTTGTAACCGGACAAATCATTATAGCCTTTGTTTTGATACCCTTGTTCTACCGGATGAATTTGGTATCCATTTATGAGTACTTGGAGAGCCGTTTCGGAACCTCTTCTTATAAGACAGGAGCATGGTTTTTCTTCATCTCCAAAATGCTGGGAGCAGCTGTACGGTTATTCCTCGTATGCCTCACATTACAATTTCTGGTTTTCGGACCTTTTCACATGCCTTTCATCCTGAATGTCATTCTCACAGTAACATTGGTCTGGCTCTACACATTCCGTGGAGGAGTGAAATCATTGATTTGGACTGATTCACTGAAAACATTCTGTCTGGTAGTATCCGTCGTATTATGTATTTACTACATTGCCACCGATCTGCGGCTCAGTTTCACAGAGATGATTTCCAGTATCTCCGACAGTTCCCTGTCACGTATGTTCTTTTTTGACGACGTAAATGACAAACGTTACTTCTTCAAGCAGTTTCTTGCCGGTGTGTTTACAATGATAGCCATGACAGGACTCGACCAAGACATGATGCAGCGTAACCTAAGCTGCAAAAACTTCAAAGACTCACAAAAGAATATGATTACCAGCGGCATCTCCCAATTTTTCATCATCCTCTTATTTCTGATGCTGGGAGTACTGCTCTACATCTTCACGTCACGCCAGGGCATCGCAAATCCGGCAAAAAGTGACGAGCTTTTCCCTATGATCGCTACAGGTGGATATTTTCCAGCCATTGTGGGCATCTTGTTCATCATTGGGTTGATTTCAGCAGCTTATTCCGCAGCAGGATCAGCCCTGACAGCACTGACTACCTCGTTCACCGTAGACATACTGGGAAGCAAAGGGAAAACAGAAAAGACTGTACAAAAGATACGTAAACGAGTACATATCGGCATGGCGGTCGTCATGGGAATTGTCATCTTCGTATTCAATCTACTGAATAATACCAGCGTTATTGATGCTGTCTACATCCTTGCCAGCTATACATATGGCCCTATTTTAGGCCTGTTCGCCTTTGGCATTTTTACTAAAAAACAAGTACGTGACCGATATATCCCCCTGGTAGCCATCCTCTCACCCATCCTCTGTTTCATTTTGCAAAAGAACTCGGAGACCTGGTTCAATGGTTATCAATTCAGTTACGAACTACTGATATTTAATGCTTTGTTCACTTTTATAGGACTATGCCTCCTGATTAAGAAAACCAATTAACTTAACATCACAATGAAACCAATCCGCACTTCCCTGATTCTGCTGCTTGCAGCCGGCTTATTCCCACAAGCCGCAGCAGCGCAAGACCTGCCCAAAGACCTACGCTCCCAAGTAGGTGAGCTCCTGAATGAAACTGCCCGGAAAGAAGTTTCTATCGGGAAAATCCGTATCGATTCTATCAGTATGAAAAAAAACGAACTGATATTTTTCGCTAACATGAACTGTTCATACATTCCTTTCCGCGAAAACAACGTAGCCGAAATCTATCAGAGCGTAAAAGCACTGCTCCCCCCAGAGTTGAGCAAACGGAAATTACAGATCCGGACAGACCACCATGCCATCGAAGAACTGATCCCCCTGGCACTTCGAAGTAAAAAGGGCAAGATGAAAACTCTGACATTCAGCCACAAAGTAGACAACCCCCTGATTACCCGGTTATCTGCTCCGTATGCCCTCACAAACGGATTACAGAACCGGCACATCGCTTTATGGCAAAGTCACGGCTTTTATTACGAACCGAAGCTAACCCGTTGGGAGTGGCAGCGTGCACGTATTTTTCAGACCGTAGAAGATCTCTACACTCAAAGCTATGTACTCCCTTTCCTTGTTCCGATGTTAGAAAATGCCGGAGCGACTGTCCTTCTTCCTCGTGAAAGAGACTGGCAGACAACTGAAATTATTGTCGACAACGATGGATGCAGAGACGGACACTCAATTTATACAGAACAAAACGGCAGTAAGGCATGGAGCAACGGAGCCGAAACAGGATTCGCCCACCTGAGGGCAACGTACAAAGACTTTGAGAATCCCTTTTGCGAAGGCAGTTACCGCCAGACAGAAACGATTAAGAAAGGAACTGCAAGCATTGCCGAATGGATCCCCGAAATTCCCCGGTCAGGCCGATATGCTGTTTATGTCTCCTATAAAACGGTGGACAACAGTACAGACGATGCCCTATACACCGTCTATCACCAAGGCGGCACATCACAGTTCAAAGTAAACCAGCAGATGGGAGGAGGAACCTGGATCTACTTAGGCACTTTTAGTTTCAGTGCAGGCAAAACCGATCACAAAGTCGTCCTCAGCAACCAATCCTCCAAAGCGGGCCGTCTGGTGACAGCCGATGCTGTAAAAATAGGCGGTGGTTATGGAAACATCGCCCGCAGTATCTCTGAAGAAGGGGGTGTAGATTATCCCTATGAGATCAGTAACTACCCTCGTTTCTGCGAAGCAGCACGCTACTGGATGCAATGGGCGGGCATACCGGATAGCGTTTACTCAGACAGTCGCGGTAAGAACGATTATACCGATGACTATAAATCACGTGGAATTTGGGTGAACTATCTCGCCGGAGGTTCGGCTGCCAACCCCACTGAAAAAGGACTGAATATTCCCATAGACATGGCTTTCGCCTTCCATTCAGATGCCGGCACCACCTATGGTGACACCATTATCGGCACATTAGGTATTTTCCAAACCTCTGCCTATGACGGGATATATGCAAATGGCACTTCACGGTATGCCTCCCGGGACTTGTGCGACCTGATACAGTCCAACATCGTGAAAGACATCCGCACTTTGCATGAACCGGAATGGACCCGCCGGGGAATGTGGAACCAGTCCTATTATGAGGCCCGTGTGCCACGAGTACCAACCATGTTGCTTGAACTCCTGTCTCACCAGAACTTTGCCGACATGCGTTACGGACTGGATCCTCGTTTTCGTTTCACCGTCAGCCGTGCCATCTACAAAGGAATGCTGCAATTCCTCTGTTCCCAATATAAAATGGATTATGTGGTACAGCCTTTGCCCGTCGATTCTATAAGCCTGCGCTTCATAGAGGGCAACCGGATAATGCTTTCATGGCAACCGGTAGACGATCCGCTGGAACCTACCGCAAAAGCAGACCAATACATCGTATATACCCGCATTGGAGAAGGAGACTTTGATAATGGCGTGATCGTAAACACTCCGGATTACCAGACAAACATCCCTTCAGGCGTAGTTTGCAGTTTCAAAGTAACCGCCCTCAACAAGGGAGGTGAAAGTTTCCCGTCCGAAATTCTTTCTATCGGGAAAGCCTTCAACGAAAAGGGAACAGTACTGGTAGTGAACGGGTTTAGCCGAGTCAGTGGTCCAGCAGACTTTACGGCAGATGCAGACACCCTGGCCGGATTCCTTGACGAACTGGACCATGGAGTACCTTACCAGACAGACATCAGCTATATTGGTCCGATGAAAGAGTTTCGTCGACAGATCCCATGGATGGACGACGACGCCTCCGGATTCGGCGACAGCTATGGTACGCACGAGACAATGGTAATTGCCGGAAACTCATTCGACTATCCGGCTGTACATGGAGAGGCGATTCTGAAAGCAGGATATTCATTTGTATCGTGTGGTCTCACTCCCTGCTCTTCACTCAAGAAGAAGAACGGGAGAGATAGTATCGCCAACCAGACGGATGCTGCGTCAGGGGGCATTCCTGTCCTGCGGATGAACGACTACAAATACGTAGACCTGATTTTGGGTAAACAATGTCAGAGCAAGATGGGACGGGAAGGAATAAAACCATTGGAGTTTAAGACTTTTAGCGAAGAAATGCAGAATGCCATCTCAGATTATTGCCGGACAGGGGGTAATTTCTTCGTATCGGGAGCCTATGTAGCATCGGACCTATGGGATAATCGTTTAGCGAAAGCGGACGAAAAAGACAAGAAGTTCGCGATGGAAGTATTGAAATACAAATGGCGCACAGGACAAGCTGCCCGTAACGGAAAAGTGAAAGGCGTTGCTTCCCCATTCCCTGCAATCAAGGGAAATTACACATACCATCAGGAGTTGAATCCGGAATCGTATGTCGTAGAGTCGCCCGATGCCATCGAACCGGCCGTCCGGGGAGCATTCACCGTATTGCGATATTCGGAAAACAACCTGAGTGCCGGTATAGCCTATAAAGGAGATTATAAGACCTGTATATTGGGATTCCCGTTCGAATCGGTACGTACCTCCGAAGAGAGAGAACAGTTAATGAAAGCCATACTGGCTTTCTTTGGACAATGATAACACAGGTGGAGTAACTGCACGTATAGGGTGCATACCCTCATCAAGGCAGCAACCGTTCCACTGACAAGAAACTGAAAAGTGTAGTAATAACAAATAAAATCATCATCTATGAATAGAAGGCTTTCTATATTCGTAATCATTTTGTTTTTCCTGTTGCCTGCCGCCGTGCAGGCACAGGCAACAGGTTCTTTCCGCTTTGCACAACTGACGGACATACACCTCAGTCCCAACAACCCGAAACCGGCAGAAGATTTGAAGCGTTCTGTCGAACAGATTAACACCACGCCGGGAATAGACTTTGTATTAGTCACCGGAGACCTCACCGAAGAAGGTGACCGTGCCACCATGTTGCTTGTAAAGTCCATACTCGACCAGTTGAAGGTGAAATACTATGTCATACTGGGTAATCACGAAACCAAATGGAGCGACTCCGGATGCACCGCATTCAGCGATATTTTCGGAGGAGAGCGATTTGAATTTGAACACAAAGGCTTCCTGTTCCTTGGATTCAATTCCGGTCCGCTAATGCGCATGGCCTACGGGCATGTAGTGCCGCAAGACATCACATGGATGAAACAGGAAATGAACAAAGCAGGGAAAGACAAGCCTGTGATTCTGGTCACCCACTACCCCATGCTGGATGGAGATGTTGACAACTGGTATGATGTCACCGATGCCGTGCGTCCCTACAATATCCGCACCTTTATCGGAGGGCACTATCACCGTAACCGTCTCCTCTCGTACGACGGGATTCCGGGCATTCTCACCCGCTCGAACCTGCGGGACAAAGATGGCATAGGCGGTTATGGCATATTTGATGTCACTCCGGATTCTATTATCACTTACGAACAGCGTATCGGTGAACCGATGAAACGATGGGCTGCCTTGTCACTCACTAAACCTTATTACGACCGTTCCGGAAAAGCAGTGAAATATCCCAGTTTCGCGGTGAACGAAGAATATCCACAAGTGAAAGCAGACTGGTTAGTGCAGACCGGAGCCGGTATTTACTGCTCACCTGCTGTCTGGAAAGACAAAGTCTATGTCGGTGACGACTTGGGTTTTCTGACCTGCTATACCTTGAAAAGCGGACAGAAATTGTGGAATTTCCAATCCGGAAAACGTATTGTAGGCACTCCCGATGTAGCCGACGGAGTCGTCGTCTTTGGCTCTGCCGACCATAACATTTACGGTCTGGATGCCCGAACCGGTAAAGAACGTTGGCGGGTGACCGCAGGAGAACCGGTATTGGGAGCCGTAACCATTGAAAAAGGAGTTGCTTATATCGGTGCCAGCGACTCCACCTTCCGTGCCATCCACATCAAAAGCGGAAAGGTGTTGTGGAGCTATGCCGGCATCAAGGGCTATGTTGAGACAAAACCTCTGATAGAAGGAAACAAAGTCATATTCGGTGCATGGGACAATACGCTCTATGCCCTTGACAAGACTAACGGCAAGGAACTCTGGAAATGGAGCGGAGGACTCACCCGCATGCACTTCTCACCCGCTGCCGTATGGCCGGTAGCTGCACACGGAAAAGTATTCATCACCGACCCGCAACGTGCCATGACTGCCATCAACCTGGAGACAGGAGAAACTGTATGGCGTACCTTCCAGTCGATGGTACGCGAAACCATCGGATTATCCGCCGACAAAAAAAGGATCTATAGCAAAACAATGAATGACAGCGTAGTCTGTTACTCCACCATCGGAGACGTCCCGAAAAAGCTCTGGGCCTCTAATGTCGGTTTCGGCTATGAACATGCCCCATCCATGCAGATGGAAAAAGACGGCGTAGTGTTCAGTAGTACCAAAGAAGGACTTATCTTTGCACTGGAAGCAAGCACCGGGCAGGTACTGTGGAAACATAAGATCGGTAATTCACTGATTAATACCGTGATTCCCGTCAGTCGCCACCAGGTACTGTTTACAGCTACCGGCGGCGAAGTGGGAAGACTCAACTGTTCTCCCCTCCCGTAATGAGGAGAATAGAGAGATTCATCCGGTAAATGCGTAGTTTAATAAATGACTCTATTTATCAACGCTTTACATTTACCGGCTTTTTCGAACGGATGTAAAAGCATTTACCTCGGCGTGTAACGGCTTTTACCCCGGCGTGTAAAACCTTTTACCCCGGCATGTAAAGCTCTTTACTCCGGTATGTAAATGGAGTGATCATGCGGAGTGAATGGAGTGATCGTGAAAAGAGACGAACGCTTTATTCCGGTTATCGGAATTATGCATCTATCGGATGAATAAAAAAGAGACTACCTGCCTTAGTGACAGGCCGGAAGACAATAAAGAGAGAAAAAAATGAAATAATAACAATAATAATCGGCAGTATCCCTCCTCCCCTCCAATGTAGGAGAGATTTTGGGAGAGACCGTCAATCGCTTATGGAATCAACAATCAATTGCTTCATCCCCTATGCGGGAGTGGCACAAGCAGAAAAAACAGTTCAAGGATTACAGGCTACAGATTTAGTGAAGAAAATCTACCTCCTCGCCACCTCTCCCGACATCGATCCACTGCCGGGATGCGAACTGCTCTATGTGGACAAACTCACTGACAGTGCTGCCATGTACGCCATTGCTGAGCGTTCCGATGCAGACTATGCATTACTCTATACCAAACATACCACACTCGAGTTGGGCATGTTCGCACTCGAACGGATGATTCATATCGCCAAAGACTCGGGAGCCGGCATGGTATATGCCGACCACTATCAGGTGACGGAAGGTAAGCAGAGCAATGCCCCTGTCATCGACTATCAGTTCGGAAGCCTCCGTGACGATTTTGACTTCGGCTCTGTACTCCTATTCAAGGCCTCAGCGCTGAAAGAGACTGTCAAGAGGATGAAAACCAGTTACGACTTCGCCGGTCTCTATGACCTGCGCCTCAAACTATCGCAGAAATATCCGCTGGTACACATCAACGAATATCTCTACTCGGAAATAGAGAATGATACCCGCAAGAGTGGTGAAAAGATATTCGATTATGTAGACCCGAAGAATCGTGAACGGCAGATCGAAATGGAAGCAACTTGCACCGAACACCTGAAAGAGATAGGCGGTTATCTGAAACCGGAGTTTGAAAAGATAGAGTTCAGTGCCGATAACTTTGAATACGAAGCTTCCGTGATAATCCCGGTACGTAACCGCATCCGCACCATACGCGATGCCATCCGTTCGGTGCTCAGCCAAAAAACAGAATTCAAGTTCAATCTGATCGTTATCGACAATCATTCTACCGACGGCACTACCGAAGCCATCGACGAATATAAAGAGGATGACCGCCTGATTCACCTCATTCCCGAGCGTAACGACCTGGGTATCGGCGGGTGCTGGAACCTGGGCGTGTACCACCCCCTGTGCGGCAAGTTTGCCGTGCAACTGGACAGTGACGATGTATATGCTCACGAGAGAGCGCTGCAACTGATGGTCAATGCCTTCTACGAACAGAACTGTGCCATGGTAGTAGGCACCTACATGATGACAGACTTCGATATGAACATGATTCCGCCGGGCGTCATTGACCATAAAGAGTGGACCCCGGAAAACGGACGCAACAATGCGCTCCGTATTAATGGTCTGGGTGCTCCCCGTGCATTCTATACACCGATGCTCCGCGAAGTGAAAGTGCCCAATACCAGCTATGGTGAAGATTACGCATTGGGACTGAATTTCTCACGCCGCTACCAGATCGGCCGTATATACGAAGTTGTCTACCTCTGCCGCCGATGGGACGATAACTCGGACGCCTCACTCGACATTGTGAAGATGAATGGACACAACCTTTACAAAGATCGCATCCGTACCTGGGAATTGCAGGCACGGATCGCATTAAACAAAAAACAAAGATGAACAAGGAATTACAGAACCTGCTGAATGAGCAGCTCACCTCGTGGGAAATGGCGCAAAAGAATTACGATGCGTTGAAGCGTGTACGTGTAAAAGAGGTAGAAGTGAATGGCTGTCTTTACAAAGTGCAATTCAACCCGGCACGCATTGTTTCATCGGCAGCCAAAGTAGACAGCAAGTCGATTCAGGAACGTAAGTGTTTCCTGTGTCCGGACCATCTTCCGCCAATGCAAAAGGGGATTCCTTTCGGAGACCATTATCAGATATTGGTCAATCCGTTTCCCATATTCCCCAGCCACCTGACAGTTCCCGAACTACAGCACGTCGATCAGCGCATCTTGTACCGTTTTGCTGATATGCTCGATCTGGCTGATTGTGCGGAAGATTATATTGTCTTCTACAACGGCCCCCAATGTGGCGCATCAGCCCCCGACCATATGCATTTTCAGGCCGGTAGCAAAGGCTTCCTTCCCATCGAACAAGAATGGAAGGAGAAAAGGGCAGAGAAAATAATTACCAATGAAGCTGCCACTCTATGGGCACTGGACGACTCTCCCCGTACAACACTCTTAATTGAATCGGAAAGTAAAGAGGCAGCCGTCACACTGTTCAACGCCGTATACGGAGCCATGAATCTCAAATCCGGCGAAGAGGAGCCGATGATAAATGTATTGGCATGGAAAGAACGAGGCAAACAGATTGTCTGTATCTTTCCCCGCGCCAGACACCGCCCTGCATGTTATATGGCCCAAGGGGATACCAATATACTGATCAGCCCGGCGTCAGTAGATATGGGTGGCGTTTTCATCACCCCATTGGAGAAGGACTTTGAGAAAATCACAGCAAATGATATTGCCGACATTCTCAGTGAGGTATGCTTGAAACCGGCAGACTTCCGTGCATTGATAGAACGCATAAAACAACGATCATGAAAGAACCTAAAGTACAGGTCGGCATTTTGTCCGAACCTCAAATCGAATTCATACTGCTGAACTCTTACCATATCAAAGGAAAAGAGATTGCCGGCAGACAGGTCGTGACCTATGTTGACGGACAAATCCGCTGGCAAGGACACCTTTATGACGAATTGCTGTTTGAACCCATGCACGAAGAAAGTGATGCTTTCGAATTACTGAATGTCACCATCGGCATTAACTTCCATTGGGAACGGAAAGAAGACCAACGCTTTATGGGAGCATTGAAAATCATTGTCGAGAACGAAAAGCTGACAGGGATCAATGTAATTCATGTAGAAGACTACCTGACCAGTGTCATCTCATCGGAGATGAGTGCAACGGCAAGCCTCGAACTGCTGAAGGCCCATGCAGTGATCTCAAGAAGCTGGTTATTGGCCCAAATTCATAAGAACAAAGCAATTACGGCATCTCAAAGCCTCTATTCAGCTTTCACACAGACCGACCAGGAGCTTATCAGATGGTACGACCGTGAAGATCACACCCACTTCGACGTTTGCGCCGACGACCATTGCCAGCGCTACCAAGGCATCACCCGTGCCTCAACCGAAATGGTGAGGCAAGCCATCGCTGCCACCCGCGGACAAATACTTATGTGGGAAGGAAACATTTGTGACGCCCGTTTCTCAAAATGTTGCGGCGGTGCTTTCGAAGAGTTCCAATATTGTTGGGAAGGTATCAAGCATCCGTATCTTTCCAAGCAAAGAGACAGCAAAACAGGATCCGGACTGCCCGATCTACGGGTAGAGTCCGAAGCCGACCAATGGATTCGAACCTCCCCCGAAGCTTTCTGTAACACAAAAGACAAGAAAATATTGTCTCAGGTTTTAAATAACTACGATCAGGAAACCACCGACTTCTATCGTTGGAAAATAGAGTATAAACAAGACGAACTTTCCGAGCTTATCCTGAAACGTTCGGGCATTGATTATGGACAGATACTCGACCTGATTCCGGTGGAACGGGGAACCTCCGGACGGCTTGTCAAGTTAAAAATCAGAGGGAGCAAACGGACCATGACTATCGGTAAGGAACTGGAAATACGCCGTACACTCTCTACATCTCACCTTTACAGTTCCGCTTTCGTCATCGACAAGGCAGATATCGTGGATGACGTACCGGGACGGTTTATCCTCACCGGTGCCGGATGGGGGCACGGAGTAGGACTTTGCCAAATAGGAGCAGCCGTCATGGGCGAGCAAGGTTACCCATACGATACTATTTTATTGCATTACTACATCGGTGCAACGATAGATAAACTTTATTAAACACACACTCTTATCATGAAAAACAAGACCATATCACCATGGGCATGGATTCCGACCCTGTACTTTGCACAAGGATTACCTTATGTAGCCGTAATGACTATTTCGGTAATTATGTACAAGAATCTGGGTATCTCCAACACGGATATTGCACTCTACACCTCCTGGCTCTATCTGCCCTGGGTCATCAAACCCTTTTGGAGCCCGTTCGTCGACTTATTGAAAACCAAGCGCTGGTGGGTAATCAGCATGCAGTTGCTGGTTGGTGCCGGACTGGCAGGAATCGCTTTCACCATACCCATGCCAAATTTTTTCCAGACTACCCTTGCCATCTTCTGGCTGGTGGCCTTCAGTTCGGCTACGCATGATATTGCTGCCGACGGATTTTATATGCTGGCACTGAACGTCCAAGACCAGGCACTTTATGTAGGGATACGCAGTACCTTCTACCGCATTGCCACAATTGCCGGACAAGGTTTGTTGGTGATGCTTGCCGGCGGCCTGGAAATATGGACAGGCAATATTAAATACGGATGGAGCATCACCTTCTTTATCCTTGCAGGACTGTTCCTTGCTTTTTGCCTCTACCACAAATGCGTATTACCGAAACCTGACAGTGACAAAGCAGTAGTAGGTGAGAACAGCGCAAGCGCCATTTTCAATGGATTCATAGAAACCTTTGCCTCTTTTTTCCGCAAAAAACAGGCTGGAGTAGCCATCCTCTTTATGCTATTCTATCGCTTCCCTGAAGCACAGTTAGTGAAGCTCATCAACCCATTCCTGCTCGATCCTGTCGAGAAAGGCGGATTAGGACTGACTACCGCCGAAGTAGGATTGGTTTACGGAACCATCGGCATCATCGGACTGACATTAGGAGGCATCGTCGGCGGTATTTGTGCAGCCAAAGGAGGACTGCAAAAATGGTTGTGGCCAATGGCATGGAGCCTGTCGCTGACCTGCCTCACCTTTGTATATCTGGGTTACTTCCAGCCACAGAACTTTGTGATCATCAACCTGTGCGTATTTATCGAACAGTTTGGTTACGGGTTCGGATTCACAGCCTATATGCTTTACTTGATTTACTACTCTGACGGAGAACATAAGACGGCGCACTATGCCATCTGCACTGCTTTCATGGCATTAGGCATGATGCTGCCGGGCATGGCCGCCGGCTGGTTACAGGAACTGATCGGATACGAAAACTTCTTTATCTGGGTAATGGCTTGTTGTGCCGCCACAATTGCCGTATGTGCCTTCATCAAGATAGACCCCGATTATGGGAAGAAAAAAGAGAATATTGCCGAGGAGAAGAAATAAAGTTACTCCAGACATTGTAGGATAACTAAAAAAGATAAGATTATGACACATAAAAGAAGTATATTGAGACTTTTGCTCATTCTTTTTATCCTTGTTTCCAATACTCCCCTTTCCCAAGGGATGGAACCAGGTGTAAAACCTCCGGGAATCCGTATCAAAACAGGTATTGAAGTCCTAAAAGAACAAAACTTCAAATGTCTTGAAGGGAAACGTGTAGGACTGATCACCAACCCGACCGGTGTAGACAATCAGTTGCGGTCCACTATCGACATTCTTCATGAAGCGCCCAATGTCAACTTAGTGGCTCTGTACGGACCGGAGCATGGTGTACGGGGTGATGTGCATGCCGGCGACAAAGTGGATAACACGAACGACCCCACTACCGGACTACCCGTTTATTCACTCTATGGCAAAACGCGTAAGCCGAGCCCCGAAATGCTAAAAGACATTGATGTATTGGTATATGACATACAGGACATCGGCTGCCGCTCGTTCACCTATATCAGCACCATGGGAGTGGCTATGGAAGCTGCCGCCGAAAATGGTAAAGAGTTTATTGTCCTTGACCGCCCCAATCCGATAGGCGGATTAAAAATAGAAGGGAATCTCGTAGAAGATGGATACATATCTTTTGTCAGCCAATTTAAAATTCCGTACCTTTACGGACTTACTTGTGGCGAGCTTGCACTGATGCTCAATGGAGAACAAATGTTGGGCAGGCCATGCAACCTGCATGTTGTGAAAATGAAGGGGTGGAAGCGAAAAATGGATTATGTACAGACAGGACTCCAATGGATTCCTTCGTCCCCACACATCCCGCATCCGCATTCCGCTTTCTTCTATCCCGTTTCGGGGATACTCGGCGAACTGGGCTATATGTCGATTGGTGTGGGTTATACCATTCCGTTCCAGATGTTTGCCGCTCCTTGGATAGAGGCAGACAGATTGGCTGATAACCTGAACCGTCTGAACCTGCCGGGAGTGATATTCCGTCCGATGCACCTCAAACCCTTCTATTCGGTAGGCAAAGGGGAACATCTGCAAGGCGTACAAGTACATATTGTGGACTTTAATAAAGCTGCACTAAGCGAGATACAGTTTTACGTGATGCAGGAAATAGCTGTACTCTATCCGGGCCGGGCCGTATTCGACCATGCCGATAAAGGACGTTTCCGTATGTTCGATCTCGTCAGCGGCTCCAAAGAAGTACGCGAACGTTTCAGTCGGCGCAACCGCTGGGAAGACGTCCGCGATTATTGGTACAAAGACGTTGACGACTTCCGCCGGCTGTCGAAGAAGTATTATTTGTATAAATAAAAACTGGGACCGAGGAGTGCCCGACAAACAAAGAAACAATGAAAACGGAAAGAAACTATGACGAATTCCTGCGAGACATCAGCCGATTTATCCCACAGGATAGAATATTTACCGACGAGCTCCATCGCCTGGCATGGGGGACAGATGCGGGTTTCTACCGACTGATTCCTCTAATTGTAGTTAACTCGATCGACGACGATGAAGTATTCGAAATGATCTATCTGGCCGACAGATATAATATACCGGTAACTTTCCGCGCTGCCGGAACCAGTCTTTCGGGACAGTCCATCAGTGACTCTGTTCTGATTATAGCCGGCAAAGGCTGGGATCACTACGAACTCTCACCCGATCACGAACAGATTTATCTGGAGCCCGGTATCATCGGACAACGAGTAAACGAGATCCTCGCACCTTACGGACGTAAATTTGCTCCCGATCCGGCTTCCATAAAAAGCGCCATGGTAGGTGGAATCGTAATGAACAATGCTTCGGGCATGAACTGCGGAACACATGCCAACAGTGATAAGATGCTGCTGTCGGTACGTATCATACTCCCTGACGGATATTATCTTAATACCGCCAGCCAGGAATCCCGAGAAAACTTTGAAGAAGATCATCCCGATTTCCTCCGCCGCATCTGCGAGCTACGTGACCAGATACGTAGCAACAAAGAACTGAGTACACGTATCCGTTATAAATACTCAATCAAGAACGTAACAGGGTTGAATATTCTTCCCTTCCTCGTATACGATGATCCGTTCGATATTATTGCCCACCTGATGGTAGGCTCGGAGGGCACATTAGCTTTCCTTTCCGGTGTGACTATGAAAACGGAATACGACTATCCGCACAAGGCAAGCGCCATGCTCTATTTCAGCGACATCAAAGAAGCATGCCGTGCAGTGGTAGCCATGAAAAAACTCGTCAACACAGATGGGGAGTGGATTGTAAAAGGTGCGGAACTGCTCGACTGGAAATCCCTGGCTTCTGTGAATGATCTGACGGGAGAAGGGCTAACAGCCGTATTGACCGAAACCAAAGCACGCACACAGGAAGAGCTCAACCACAACATCACTGTCATCGAAGATACACTAAAGGCATTTAAAACCTACATCCCGGTCCACTTTACCGACCGTCCCGAGGAATATTCCAAATATTGGGCAATCCGTTCGGGCATTTTCCCCTCTGTAGGAGGAACCCGTCCTCCGGGAACAACCTGTCTGATTGAGGATGTGGCCTTCCACATTGAAGACCTCCCCGAGGCGACAGCCGAACTGCAACAGCTCATTGCCCGGCACGGATACGATGACGCCTGCATTTACGGTCATGCGTTAGAAGGCAATTACCACTTCATTATCAACCAGTCATTCAGTAATGAAGTTGAAATAAAACGGTATGAAGCCCTGATGAACGACATAAAAGAACTGGTAGTGGACAAATATGACGGCTCATTAAAGGCAGAACACGGCACAGGACGAAACATGGCTCCATTCGTAAAGCAGGAATGGGGAGAAGAAGCTTTCGCTATCATGAAGGCGGTAAAACAACTCTTTGACCCCAAAGGATTATTTAATCCGGGTGTTATCTTCAACGACGACCCTCAATGCCATATCAAACATTTCAAGCCTCTCTCACCATTGGCAATAGGAGAAGGCTCCGAAGTGACACGCCAGATAGACCGGTGTATCGAATGCGGATTCTGCGAAGTGAACTGTCTCTCGTGCGGATTCACGCTCTCCTCACGCCAGCGCATTGTCATACAGAGGGAAATTTCACGCCTGAAAAAAAGCGGGGAAAATCCGCAGTTACTGGAAACACTATCCAAGTTATACCGGTATCCGGGTAATCAGACCTGTGCCGGTGACGGCCTGTGTGCCACGTCTTGTCCGATGGGTATCAATACCGGTGACCTGACCCACCTCCTGCGTCAGGCAGAGCTACCGTCCAACAGCACCGGTTATAAGGCGGGAAAATTTGCCGCCAATCATTTCGCAGGAATAAAAAATGCTCTGCGACCGGTACTGTCACTTGCCAATACGACACACAGCCTGCTGGGAACTTCCAGGATGACTTCCATTACTCGAAAGATGCACAACGTATGGGGACTTCCGCAATGGACACCGGCCATGCCTATGAGCTATAAGATACACAAGAAGGACAACAACAAGGCACCGGATGCAAAGAACAAGGTGGTCTACTTCCCCAGTTGCATCAACCAAACTATGGGATTGGCAAAAAATTCTCCCGTAGAGCAACCTTTGGTTAACAAAATGCTCTCTCTGCTTCAGAAAGCGGGATACGAAGTCATCTTCCCGCCCAAGATGGAGAAACTCTGTTGCGGAACCATTTGGGAAAGCAAAGGTATGCTGGATATAGCCGACAGCAAATCGGCTGAACTGGAAGCCGCCTTATGGGAGGCCAGCGAACAGGGACGTTATCCGGTACTTTGCGACCAGAGCCCTTGTCTGCACCGTATGCGTGCCACTATCCAAAAGATGAAGCTATACGAACCGGCTGAATTTATCTATACGTTCCTGCGGGATAAACTGGAATTCACTCCCACAAACCGTCCCGTAGCCGTACACATCACATGTTCCATGCGTAAAATGGGATTGTCGAATACACTGATTTCACTGGCCGGACTATGTTCAACGCAAGTGCTTGTTCCGGAAGAGGTGGGTTGTTGCGGCTTTGCCGGAGATAAAGGATTCACCCGGCCGGAACTCAACACTTATGCTTTACGCAAACTGCGTCCGCAACTGGAGAAAGCAGGAATCAGTATCGGCTATTCAAACAGCCGCACCTGTGAAATCGGTTTAGCCACTAACACCGGCATCCCCTATGTATCGATTGCCTATCTGGTGGATCAGTGCACTCGTCCACGTGAAACAAAAGAATAACTTAACACTTAAATAAGAATGCAATGAATCAAACAGCCAACAAACGTCTACTTGCCCTCGATGTGTTGCGGGGTATCACTATCGCAGGAATGATTATGGTCAACAATCCCGGCAGCTGGAGCTACGTATATGCTCCCCTCGGACATGCGGCATGGATCGGTCTGACTCCGACCGACCTAGTCTTTCCTTTCTTCATGTTCATCATGGGCATTTCCACCTATATATCATTAAGAAAGTATAACTTCGAATTCAGTCATTCTGCGGCCTTGAAAATACTTAAAAGAACCATTGTGATCTTTGCCATCGGTTTGGGAATCGCATGGTTCTCCATGTTTTGCCACACTTGGAATTCACTATCCGGCGAAGATATTCCATTCTTCTCCCGTCTGGGGGAATCAGTCTGGACTTTCGGTCACATTCGCATCCTGGGTGTCATGCAGCGATTGGCCCTCTGCTACGGCGCAACGGCTATCATCGCTTTAATCATGAAGCATAAATACATCCCATACCTGATAGCCGCCTTGCTAATCAGTTACTTCATCATCCTGATCACCGGAAACGGATTTGAATACAACAGTACCAACATCCTGGCGGTGGTGGACCGTGCCGTATTGGGCGAGGCACATATGTACAAAGACAACGGCATCGATCCGGAAGGTGTATTAAGCACCATACCTTCGATAGCCCATGTGCTGATAGGCTTCTGCGTAGGCAAACTGCTGATGGAAGTAAAAGACATCAATGAAAAAATAGAACGCCTGTTCCTGGTTGGCACTATCCTCACCTTTGCGGGTTTCCTACTCAGCTACGGCTGTCCAATCAGCAAGAAGATCTGGTCACCGACATTCGCGATTGTCACTTGCGGACTGGCATCCAGTTTCCTGGCACTCCTCGTATGGATTATCGACGTGAAAGGTTATACACGATGGAGCCGGTTCTTCGAATCGTTCGGAGTCAACCCACTATTCATCTATGTGACCGGAGCCGTTCTCTCTATTCTGTTGGGCAACATACTGATACCTTATGACGGCCATACCATCAGCCTTCACGGATTTGTGTATAAGATCATCCTCCAACCCCTGCTCGGCGATTATCCCGGTTCTTTAGCATTCGCCATCTTATTCGTAGGGCTGAACTGGTGTATCGGATACATCCTGTATAAGAAAAAAATATATATAAAGATATGATACTAATAGCAGACAGTGGTTCTACTAAGACCGATTGGTGTGTAGTAGAGCATGGACAGTTAGTCCAGCAGATTTTTACGAAAGGCACTAACCCTTTCTTTCAGTCTGAAGAGGAAATCAGTAATGAAATAGCAACCGCCCTGATTCCTCAATTAAAGACAAACAAGTTCGAGACTGTTCACTTCTATGGAGCCGGTTGCGCTTTCCCCGACAAAATAGAAACGGTGCGCAAAGCCATAGCTGCGCATCTGCAAGTAAGCGGAGAGATTGAGGTCAGTACGGACATGCTTGCTGCCGCCAGGGGACTGTGTGGCCATCAACCGGGCATCGCCTGCATCATGGGCACAGGATCGAACTCTTGTTATTATGACGGTAAAAACATAGTCAGCAATGTATCGCCATTAGGATTTATTCTGGGTGACGAAGGCAGTGGGGCGGTTTTGGGTAAGCTGCTGGTAGGCGATATCCTTAAGAATCAAATGACTCCGGGACTTAAAGAAAAGTTCCTGGAACAATACAACCTGACACCTGCCGAAATTATCGACCGGGTATATCGCCAACCGTTTCCAAATCGTTTCCTGGCAAGTTTCTCTCCATTCCTGGTCGAACACCTCGATGAACCGGCCATACGCGAACTGGTTCTGAACAGCTTTAAAAAGTTCCTGAAACGCAATGTAATGCAATACGACTACCAGCATGCCCGGGTCCATTTCATCGGTTCAGTAGCGTTCTACTACAAAGAATTACTGTCGGAGGCGTGTAAGGCAATGGAGATTCACCTGGGAACGATTATCAAGAGTCCGATGGAAGGACTGATTAAATTTCACGAGTAACGTATACGAATTATAGAACAAAAACATGAATAGTAATATAGAAAAATCAGATAAAACATCCTTCGTCAAGATTTCCGAGCAACCCTCGCTCTACAGTGATCTTGAGAAGAAGTCGGTCCGCGAAATACTGGAAGATATCAATACCGAAGACCAAAAGGTGGCTCTTGCCGTACAGAAAGCTATTCCTCAAATTGAAAAGTTAGTCACACAGATTGTCCCCCGCATGAAACAGGGGGGACGCATCTTCTACATGGGGGCCGGAACCAGCGGACGCCTCGGGGTTCTCGATGCTTCAGAGATCCCTCCCACTTTCGGGATGCCTCCCACATTGATCATCGGGCTGATTGCAGGCGGAGATACCGCCTTGCGTAATCCGGTAGAGAATGCCGAAGACAATACCACCCGGGGGTGGGAAGAACTGACGGAACATAACATCAACAGTAAAGATACCGTCATCGGTATTGCAGCCTCAGGTACGACTCCCTATGTGATCGGAGCCATGCATGCGGCACGCGAGCACGGCATCCTCACCGGTTGCATCACCAGCAACCCGAACTCGCCGATGGCCGCAGAAGCCGATGTACCTATCGAAATGATTGTAGGCCCCGAATATGTAACAGGCAGTTCGCGCATGAAATCAGGAACAGGACAGAAGATGATTCTGAACATGATCACAACCTCGGTTATGATTCAACTGGGACGCGTGAAAGGCAACAAGATGGTCAATATGCAGCTTAGCAACCAGAAGTTGGTGGACCGCGGCACACGCATGATTGTCGAAGAACTCGGGTTAGAATATGACAAGGCTAAAGCACTGTTGCTGATGCACGGTTCCGTGAAAAAAGCGGTAGATGCATATAAAGCCGGATAACAAAACCGAACCCTCCTAAACTTACAATACCATGAATACGAAAAACAAAGTTCACTTCTCCCTCATCTCTCTGCAGGAGAGAAAAGGGACGAAATCTCTGCTCACCGCTTTGGCGCTTCTGTTCTGCAGTCTGCAAGCTGTCGCACAACCTCTGCCACGCGTTGCCCCCGAGCAAGTAGGCATGGATTCTCACCGTCTGTTGCATGCCGACGAGGCTATTCAGAAGGCGATCCTTAACAAAGAAATACCGGGGGCCGTACTCGCCGTGGTCCGTCATGGCAAAATGGCCTATCTCAAGGCTTATGGTAACCGGCGGATCTATCCCAATATAGAACCGATGGAGATAAATACCGTCTTCGATATGGCTTCTTGCAGCAAGCCGATGTCGACTGCTGTTTCTGCCATGATTCTGATTGAACGCGGACAACTGCGCCTACTCGATCGCGTCAACCTCTACTTGCCTGACTTCCGGGAATGGCAGGGAGAGAACGGAGAGAAACAGGACATCCGCATTGTAGACCTTATGACTCACACTTCGGGCCTTCCACCTTACGCACCGGTAGCCGAGTTACAGAAAGAGTACGGTTCACCCAATCCGGAAGGGCTCATGAAGTATATTTCCACTTGCAAACGTGACTTCAAGCCTCAAACGAATTTTCAGTATAGTTGCCTCAACTATATCACCTTGCAACATGTCATCGAAGTCATTACCGGACAAAACCTGCGGGACTTTGCCAAAGAGAATATCTTCAATGTCCTGGGCATGCAGCACACCGATTATCTGCCCACCGTACAGCAGAAAGACGGAAAGTGGATAAATACCGTAGATTACCCCTGGATGGATTTGATTGCACCTACCGAGAAGCAAAAAGACGGAAGTGTACTCTGCGGACAGGTGCACGATCCGTTGGCGCGCATCCTGAACGGAGGAATCTCCGGCAATGCAGGGGTCTTCTCGGACGCCAATGATATTGCCGTTCTCGCAGCTGCCTTGCTGAATGGGGGCGAATATAATGGTCGCCGTATTCTCAGCCCACTGGGGGTAAAAACCATGCGTACCGTTCCCCGCGAAGTAGCCGGACTGGGACGCACTCCGGGATGGGATGTCTTCTCAGCTTATGCCTCAAATCATGGCGATCTCTTCGGGCCGAACACCTTCGGGCATACAGGATATACGGGTACTTCCATCCTGATTGACCCAGATAACGACACGGCCGTCATCCTGCTCATCAACGCCGTGCATCCTGAAGACGGACACAGTGTAGTCCGCCTCCGTTCGCTGGTTGCCAATGCAGTAGCCGCTTCTATCTGCCCGCCCGCACAAGTATATACGGATCATTATTACAAACGTTTCCTGGAATTTGAAGCAGATGCTCCCATCGGACCGAAGGATATCGTAATGGTGGGCAATAGCCTCACCGAAAACGGCGGAGACTGGAGCATACGCCTGAATAAAAAGAATATAAGAAACCGCGGAATCATTGGTGACGAAGCAATGGGAATTTACCAACGTCTTTTCCAGATATTGCCCGGCACTCCCCGAAAGATTTTCCTGATGGCAGGAATAAACGATGTGTCACACAACCTGAGTGCCGATAGTGTGGTAGAACTGGTTACTCTGGTCATAGACAAAATACGAACCGGATCACCATCCACCGAACTCTATCTGCAGAGTCTTTTACCCATTAACGAATCGTTCGGACGATACAAAACAATGACCGGTAAAACCGACCTGATACCCGAAATCAACAGTAAGTTGGAAGCACTTGCCAAAGACAGGAAAATACCTTTTATCAACCTTTTCCCTCTATTTACGGAGAAAGGTAGCAATGTGATGCGGAAAGAACTGACTACGGACGGACTCCATCTGACGGAGGAAGGCTACAAGATTTGGAGCAAAGCATTGAGAAGGGTGTGTCGAAACTCACCACAGAAGGTACAGAGTAAATTTTAAGCCATTGATTATCAATATTGATAATCTGTGTGATCTGTGGTGAAAAGACTCTTGGCACAGCCCTTTCAAATATATTCTTTAAGTGCCGCCATATCTTCCAGCGTCACCACTTTCTTATTGATTGAAATCAGGCCCTCCTTCATCATCTTATTTATTTCTTTCGAAAGTGCAGGGCGGGTTACCCCCAGATATTCTGCCAACTGGACCTGATTATGCTCCAATATAGCCGTATTCGGAGAAGTCTTATGCTCCATGAAGTAATAAACCAAACGGCTGCGCAGCATCTTGTAAGAAAGAATCCTCAGACGAGTGACCGTACACTTGTTACAATTGCCTGTGACACACAGGAAACGGTGCAGTAAATCGGGTACGGAACTGATCAACTTAAAAACGGAAGTACGGGTAGCCATCAGCAAAACAGAATCTTCGCTGGCAGTAAACGTAGCAGGCAAGAGATTCTTATCGCCAAACAGATGGGGTGTGGCAAAAGCACGGGGAGCACGGATATCTTCTACCTTCACCAGATTTCCTGCCACATCAACGATATTGACCTCCAGTTCTCCCTTCAGCAATACATACAAATGATTGCAATAGGTGTCCTGCTTCAATACGACCTCTTTCCTGGCAACCTCGTACACCGAAAGTTCCAGTTCCAAAGGCAGCCGACGTTGCAAACTGACATCCATATCCTTAAATAAAGATATCTGCCACAAGATTTTTTGATATTCGTCTGTAAACTCTACTTTTACCACAATGCTTGTCTTTTTAGCAAAGATAGCATTTTCTCCCGTACCAATCCTACCACTTGGTAAATAAAATACGCGGATTGATGTTCAGTGTCAGCCATCCCCAGTCCTGCCAGCTCTTATGGCTGCCACCTTTTACAATGTCCATATATTTAGTTCCAAGCATGGTCGAATAACCGGCTGTCAGTTTTACATCTTTCATCAAAACATAATCTACCTGCAAATCGAACTCCGATCCCAGACTGCGTCCTTCTTTACCGTCTATGGCCGTTACGTCATAAGTCGTAGAAAAATGGTGATAATTCAGTGAGAACCCTATCTTTTGGGTCGGCTTGAAATCAACACTGAGTATTTTGTCCCACAAACCTTTGTTATAAGCCGATGCATAAAAATAATCCATTCCTCCATAGAATTTATGATGTGTCCCGTAAAGCGGATCGAAAGTAGTTACCTTCTTACTGTCGGGATCTCCGCTCAGGTAGTCCGTGCCGAAGCTTACACTCCACTTTGGATCAATCTTATACCCGGCTTTCAAGCTGAACATATAAGCAGATACCTTCTTGTCGGCTTTGTTTTTACCCGACTGGTAATAGACGCTACCATTCAGCAACCATGCCCCGGGTGTATACACCAGATAAGTACCCATCGTCTGCATATTAGCAGTTTTACCCTTTTCTTCCGTCCCTGTTTCAAATCCGGTATTCATAAAAAGCAGTGAAGCAGTGAAATCTTTAGCCCACCGGCCATTATACCATACCGTTTGCATAGTTTTATAAGGCTGTCCACCGGGAGCATAATAAGTGCCACCATAGGAGCGATCTTCATTATTCTGATTAAAAGCCAGTATCAAATGCAACTTGTGCATCTTGCTTTCATACCCCAACTTCAATGCATCGTGGAAGCGGCCTGCCACATTCCAGTCCAGTCCGCCAAGCAGACGCTCATCATCATACGAGAGTGGCTGACGCCCCAACTGCGCAAACAGGCCTTTTGAAAAATCAAGCCGTGCCCAAGCTTCGTGCAAAATAAACCGTCCGTTTTTATCGATCTGCGGATCCTGCCCCCACACCCCTACATGCTGTGCAGCAAGTTTCATTTGCAGGCGATCGCGCTGATAACCTAAGGATAGCCGTGCCCGCTCGTTGATAAAGAAAGTCGGACTTGCGCCTTCGGGACGGGGGTTCAACACTCCATTGCGGTATTCACCACGAGTACGTATTTGTGCATCAATTGTAAACTGATTCTCCTTTTGTTGCTGTGCAAAGGCGGACAGCGGTGCAAAAAGCATTGCTGCCCAGATTAGATTCGTGATTCTCATAACTCAATTAGTAATTAGTAGTTAGCGATTTATCAATTCAAATTATACGTATGTACGCTGGTTCCCTGTGCCGATGGCAGATAATTAATACCATACCAACACATTTGCAGCAATGCAAAACAGATGAGGAGTCCGACAAGTGCCATACGTACTTTTTGCCGCCTGTTCATCCGGTAGTGGATATAACAGAGATAGCCTATCCACGTGGCTGCCGCCCAGGTTTCCTTCGGATCCCAACTCCAGTAATGCCCCCAGGCCTCTTTAGCCCACAAAGCTCCGAACAACATTCCCAATGTCATGAAGGATAGTCCTACATTGACCAAATTATCACACAGTTCCATCTCACGTTCTTCGGTAGCTTTTTTCTTGATCCAAAGCAGGTATACCGCCATAACGGCCGCTGCGCCCAACATAGCATAAGCAAACATATATACAATGACATGCGGTGCAAACCAAGGACTTTGCAAAGCAGGCATCAAGGTTTTATTATGTATCTCGGGTTTAAACAGGTTGATACAGATGAACACAAGCGAAAGAACAAAGCTGAAACTCAGAATCCACTTATATCGCCAGCGGCTATAAGTGATGATGCCCGCCAAAGGTAAAAAGAAAGAATACCACAATCGGGTTTCGCCCATTGTACGCATCGGAGGCCGTTCCAATGAAATCCACATCCCAAGGATAAAAGCAAAAAAGACGGCCAGTCCTGCCAACGTGGCTGCATAAACAACAAACTGCCCTTTCTCTTTCCATGTGGCAACGGCACCGATAGCCCAACACAGAAGAGCTGCCATGGCAAATATCACAAAATGATCCCAACTCATACGTTGTCCTCCTTTCTTTTCTGTGACAGGGCGAACAGGCAGACAGCTCCGGCTATCATCATCCAGATACCGGTATAAACCACCGGTAACCACGGATCACGAACCAGTTCAAACACGCTTATATCGCTCCAGCGACCTTTCGACTCGTCATAACTTAACTGATATATTTTCCATCCCTCCAACTCAAAAGGTTTATTTACCTCAATCGTGGCCGAATCACGGCGTCCCGACTCTGTATAAACTTTCACCTCGGATGCAAAACGGCGAGGTTCACGCTCGGGCATTATCAAACTGGTCTGATCGTCGAGACGGATAGCCTTATAAGGAAACATAAAACTGCCACAACTCACCCATCCTTCATGTTTCCTGCCTGTTTTATCATTCACTGCCGTCAGATAGACAGCATAAGCAGCTCCCATTGAAGGAAAGTCCACAAAGTTCAAAGTATCCTGAGTCGCTACACTGGCTGCCAAAGGGAGTTTCTTCTCTATGTGAATTTCCCAATCGAGCAAATGCCCGGCATGAAAATCATCTTCAATCAGCAGGTTTTCCGGCTTCCCGACCGGCAGTGCTTTACCTGTTTCATTGTCAATCAACATCAATTTCGGGGGATATTCATCAATCGTAAAGTTCTGAAGCTCGATAGCCAAAGGCAGCTCCCGCATTTTCTGATTTTCATCGGAAGCCCGCCATTCGGCTTGTCCTATCTTTGTAGTCATATGCAGACGCTCCATATCGGCATTTCCCAATACAGCTCCGGTCAGTGCAAGGAAAAGTCCCAGATGGTTCAGCACAAAAGGAACGTCCCGCCAATGGAAATGATGAATCCGCCGAATGGTGGTCAACCCCAACAAAGTGACCATCCAGAGGAACAACAGCACAAACGAACAGGCGGACAACATTTGCGAAAATCCCAGCCAGTTTTCAATACCGGACAAAGGTATATCGGACTTCACCTGGCGGATCAGTCCCATCACTACAGTGAGCACGGCCACTGACACCATGGATGAAACGGCAGCCTGACAGCTCCCCATCCACCGGATAAAATAACTCTTTTGTGAAAAGGTGTAGGCCGATAACAAGATAACGACATATAACAACCCTACACACACATTCACAGGGTAAGAAAGAATGGAAAGTGTGCACTTCCCCAACGTCATTTGCAGGAAAATGCCTGTCAGAAAAAGTCCGCCACAGATGGCGAACCCTTCTTTATATCCCCAAGGTTTCTGCCACATAGTTTACAGTTTAGCCAGACGACCGTTAGCCTTCGCTTTCTCCAACCATTCGGGTACTACTGTTTTCAGGAATTTATCTTTCGCTTCACGCTCTTTCTGCATATCGAGACCGATATACTGCTGCGCTTTCTCTTTAGTCGAAATATCAGGCATCGGCACATCGGCTGTATAGCCATGCTGAGCCAACACTTTTGAGATGGCAAGACGGGCCTGCAAAGCTTTATCAAGTCCGTGTCCCAGAATGCGCTGTATCTCTTGCGGAGCATGGAACGCACCACCGTGTGAAGCCACGCCGAAATCCCATCTCCACTGGGCCTGGCGAATCAACTTCAACGCCTCTGCCATCTGAGTATCCGTCGCACCTTTATCCCAGGCGAATTTAGCTTCAATATGCGCTTTAGCCAACTCCTGTTCCAGACGGCCACGAATTTCATTCGCTTTACGCTGACGGTCATATACATTATTCCGCAAGGTCTCTTCGCTCTCACGATGACAAACCTGACAAGTCCGGTCGATCATAGCTAACGGACTCTGAATGTGGTGATCGCTGAATTTCATGCCTCCCTCGCTTTTGTAGGGCATATGACAATCGGCGCACGACACTCCGCGTTGGGCATGAATTCCCATCTGAGAAATCTCGTAGTCCGGATGTTGTGCTTTCAGTATACGGGCTTTGCTCAGTGCATGTGTATAATCGGCAAAGTCGGCCTCGTCATAGTAGGCTTCCATATCTTCTACCGAAAATCCTTTATCCCAAGGGAAAGTCAGGTATTTGCCATCTCCCTTGAAATAATATTCCACGTGGCATTGTGCGCATACCAACGAACGCATTTCCTGCGGAGTCGCTTTATCGATATCTTTCCCCTGACGGGCAAATGCCTCGCGCAAAGCCGGACGGCTAATATGAAGTTTCATATTCGTCGGTTCATGACAATCGGCGCAACCTATAGGATTGACGATCTCACTACCGAAAGCTCCCCACTTATTATTATAGAACGAATCCACTCCAATAGCTTCCATCATGCGAGGAACGTCCGGACTCTTACAAGTCCAGCAGGTAGAAGGTTGCGGCCCGCTTTTATCATCCATCGGCGCACCGGTACGGAGTGAATGTGTAATGTCCTCAATAGCATGCATATGTCCCCTCGGAGTCGAATAATCTTTTGAGAATGCATAGCCGGCCCAAAGCACCACCATCTCGGGACGTTGTGCAAGTACATCTACCGCTTCGTTACCGTTAAATTCACTCTTGAAATCGGTCTTAGCCGTTTCTTTCCATGTTTCATACTCACGTGGGTAGTTATCCCCAAACACTTCGTTTCGTGGTTCTATTCCGGTAATTTCCACCCGTTTGTTATTGAAAACGCTTACCGTCTCTGCCCGGCGTTCCATCAGCGCCGAGACAACAAGCCCAAGCACAAAAACGACTACCATCGCTCCGCAGAACAACAACCATCCTTGCCATGATTTCAGTTTCTTTTCCATAATTCTGTTATCTTGATTTTCTATATTATTCGATCATTTTTTTCAACCATTCCGGTGTAGGAGAATCCGGATAAGGGACTAACGCATTAGGAGTGGATGCGACACTGTTACTTCCTCCATGCGGTACGTCCCGATGACAGTCCCAACAAGCTTTCCCTTCACCTACCTGAGACATCATATAATCTATCCGTCCTGTACTTACAAATTCAGTGTTCAGTTGTGTATGACAACGAATACAATTATTCATAATCACCTCCGAGCTTTCACCATTGGCACGAACCACATCTTTTTCTCCATGGGTGAGGAATACGGCAACATGACGCATACCGTCCATTCCCTTGAATACCCATTTCTTCACTGCATTTTCGTGTGGAACATGACAGTCATTGCATGTAGCATTCCTGCTATGCGAACTATGAAACCACGTCGCATAATACGGTCCCATAATATGGCAATTAACACAAGCAGCCGGATCATCGGTCAGATAGGTATGTGCCCGAAGCATATAAAGGGTCAGAGCCCCTCCACCTACAATCACACCTGTTATAATGATCGCAAGTACTCTCCACTTACGCGAAGGGAGTAACCATTGGATATATTCTTTTACCTTCATAGTATGTATGCTATGTATTTATGCAAAGAAAGGGATTTCCATTTAAAAAGAATGTAATCCAGATTACATTTGCGAAAGAAAAATAACCCATGCTAAAAAAACAAAAGATAAACAAAGGAGAGATAAGGCAAGGGCTTCTTAATAATCCGGACAGGGCTGATTCATTTTCTTACACTTACCGGATATTGTTTTAATAACAAGTTTCAAGACGTGGGTACGGTGAAAAGACTTTTCCATATACTTCAACCCCACCTTTTTATCTTCCGGAGAATATTTATCAAGCAGAAGTTCCAATGCCTTTCGCTTCTCAGTTTCTTCTAACTGACAAATCATAGTCCCGTTAATCACGATACTTTCATACTCGGTACTAAATTGATTGGAAACAACGCGCGTGCGTCCTACCATGCAAAACGATGCCTGATTACAGTCTTGAAGTATACAAAGCTTACGCCCTTCGGGAGCACAATGAAAATAGATAGACTGTTGTTTATCCCATACATAATTAATGGGAATGCCATAAACACCTTCTTCAGGTGAAGAAATAGATAACACTCCGTATTCTCCATTTTCAAGTAAACTCATTGCTTCGTCTTCCGATAAAAGGCGGTCCTTCCGTCGGATTAAATCGTTGATATATTCCATAATTAATACACACTTATATAAAAAAAGACCCTTACATTTTGCATTTCACCTCAATAAAACACAAAATATAAGGGCAAATTTACATATATAAAATCAATAAGTAGTCAATCGATAAGTGGTATTCTTATCTGCAGTAATTCCTCTGAATGTTTCTCCAGTATTCAATTTGCGGGTAGAAGTGGTTACTATCGGAGGAAGTCCCGGATGATTCGGTTTCACTCTATAAGACCATAATATAGCCTCGTTTGCATTTTTCTTGTCTTCATCATCAACAAATATACTTGCACCAGGCATAGGAAGCGGAAGTGGAGTGTTATCATTTCTAATTACCCCATATGAAATATATGGATTCCTTCTAGGACGATCACTGAATCTCCAATATAACGTAACATTATAACCTATTTGAGTAAGTCCTGTCGAAGTTAATCCACCATTATTTGTTATTTTATTTGCACTTTTTCCATCTTCAGTATCATGAAATCTTTTCACCACATCAACATCTCCTTCACTTGGATCGTATTTATAATCATATAAGAGTAAAGTTCCTCCACCATAGTTCCCAGGCTCAACTAAACAAAAAAAGAAATTCAAATTACGATGTTTATCCAGTTTTGTAGCTCCTACATTACCTGTAATACTAGAATGCCCCCCATCTTCACAATCCATATCAAATGAGAACTCAGGATAACTTCCACAACTTGTCATTTTAAATACTCCGACTTTGGGTGCCGATGTACCAGTTGCTCTCGTTCCCGTGCAGGTCTTACTGTAATTATACACCTCTTTGGCTAAAGAATCTTGCAGTGCTTTTATCAGCCATGGTTCAGCAATAGTCTCAATACCACCACTTGGGGTATCTTCATTTTTTTCACTTCTCATCTCATCAAGTGAATAACCTTTTAAAGCCATCTCATAGGAGTTAACTATATTTGCTAACTCACTTGATTGATCAGGCAGCAAATCTTCACTAGTAGAACAAGACATCAGTCCATTGAATACACATAAAAACAATAACAGCTTCTTCATAATACTTTTTTTTAAAATTATAATAGAATAAATTATCTATTCAATTCCTTATCAATAAGATAAGTTATCTCATCTTTAGAATGGGAATCCACGATCAAACGTCCGTTAATTATAATTGTTGGAGTCGCATATACCCCAGCAAGAACCAACTGTTTCATTGTATCATCAATTTGCCTCATGCCATGGCCTGATACTATATCATTATTAAATTTAGAGATATCAAGATGTATATTATTCGCTATCCTATAAATCGTAGCAGAATCAATATATCCTTTATTATTATATAAGGAATCGTGGAAAGCCCAAAACTTACCCTGATTATTTGCTGCATTACTAGCTATCTGCGCCAAAGTAGGTACCGCAGAATAATGAATATATCCAAATCGAACTTTATCTTTATAATTTACATAAATTGAATCGTATAATGAATGTGCTGCTATACATGCATCACAGTCAAAATCAGATATTGTAATAACAGTCACATGCGAACTCAAATTACCACGATAATATGTACATAAACTATCCAATCGTATTAGAGGACTTTTAGGAGGGTATATATATTGTCTTATATTATTCACTTTCTTTAATGAATCCAGCAAATGGTCAATTATAGCACCTCTTAAATAATAATCTTTAGAATATTTACCATCTGAGGAATTCATCTCTACCTGATACATTTTTTTATTATGCAAATGAAAATAAGAAGCTAACCGATATTTTTTTAAAATCGAATCTTTACCATATTGTGCTACTTTCATTTCATAATAAGAATCAATATATTGTTGATAAGACATGTTCAATTTATTCGCCTCCTTTTGCAATAATTTAACATCAATCAATTGCGATAAAGCCTTCTTCTTTATATCATATATTCGATTTAATTCATCAAACAATTCCTGTTTAATAATCATATTTAGCTCATTCTCATATATTTTCTCTTGCCCAACTTCAGCTACGATTTCACCATTGCTGGATGGCTTCTCTATTTCAAGACAAGAGCTTATAAGAAACATAGAAAAGGTTCCTATAATAATCAAACTCATTCTTTTCAATTTCATTTTCAACTTTTCCATTTACTCTCTTAGATTATAGTTTAACAAAGATAAGTTGATTTATTGGAATAAGCCCAAATATGGCATGGACAAATTTATATAAAATAGAGCTTATAAATCACTAAAAATAAACACTTTAGAAAAGCACACACAATATTACATGGACAGTACCATACTTTTAAATAATCCACTCAATTGACAAATTAGTAATATCTGTTTGTTATATTCGTAAAAAGACAGATCAACATTTCACTCTCACAAAATACTTAATGATTTTTGTTCAAAACAAAGGGTATCAATAAATTTAAGTAGCTTATTTATATCTACAACTGAGTTTATATAATTAATTAGATCCATTTCAACAGAAATCAAAACATGAATATCAAAAAACAAATACAGGCTACGAAAATAGTTTTATCTTCGTAGCCTGTATCCATTTAAAACAAATCAGCAAACACTACTCATGCATAATTCGCTGTAATTGTATATCGAAAATCAAAGTCGAATATCCTGGAATATCTCTATCCCCTTTTTCACCATACCCCATTTCATAAGGCAAATATATAGTCCAGTGTTGTCCTACACGCATCCGTTGTAGAGTCTCTCCCCAACCACTAATGACAGATATATACTTTGAAGTTTGTGTAGTACTCTTAAATGGATCTACATAACACTTCAAAGGTACATCAAAGTCAAGATTCGGCTGACTACCAGTAAAATTACCATCAAAAGATTCCCCAAAAATATAATAACCACGATAGAATACTTCGACAGAATCCGTATAAAGAGGTTTATCGCCCAATTGTCTATCAGCAGGTGTTTTATCTTTATAGTAAATTCGCAACTTAGGATTTATTTCCGGTGCAAAAGCTTTCAGCTCGGGATCCTTCTTGTCATCAAATACCGTCTTCAAAGAATCAATATATCCTTCATTACGTGCCCTCCAATTATCAAACTTTGTAGCTTCTTTCGTCTCTTCACAAGAAACAAAGATAAGGGCCAGTAACAGCAACGGTAATAAATAGATTTTTTTGTTCATTCGCTAAAGAATTATTGGATTGTTTTCAACAACGAGGTAATACTTACCCGGTCGGCAATGATATTATTCAATTCAGAGATTGCCACACGTTCCTGCTCCATAGTGTCTCGGTTACGCAGTGTCACACAATTGTCTTCCAATGTCTGATGGTCAACAGTCACACAGTACGGGGTACCGATGGCATCCTGACGACGGTAGCGTTTACCGATACTGTCTTTTTCATCATACTGACAATGGAAGTGGAACTTAAGATTGTCAATGATCTCACGAGCCTTTTCAGGCAGTCCGTCTTTCTTTACCAACGGCATTACAGCCAACTTCACGGGTGCCAATGCAGCAGGCAATTTCAATACGATACGACTTTCACCGTTCTCCAGCTGTTCTTCACAATAAGCGGCAGACATAATGCTGAGGAACATACGGTCGACACCGATCGAAGTTTCGATTACGTACGGAGTGTACGATTCATTCAACTCGGGATCAAAATATTTAATGCTCTTTCCGGAGAACTTCTCGTGCTGGGAAAGATCGAAATTAGTACGAGAGTGAATACCTTCTACTTCTTTGAAACCGAATGGCATCAGGAACTCAATATCGGTGGCGGCATTCGCGTAGTGAGCCAATTTATCGTGATCGTGGAAACGATAATGATCATCGCCAAAACCAAGTGCCTTGTGCCACTTCAAACGAATTTCTTTCCATTTCTTGAAATATTCCAATTCGCTGCCCGGACGAACGAAGAACTGCATCTCCATCTGTTCGAACTCACGCATGCGGAAGATAAACTGACGGGCTACAATTTCGTTACGGAAAGCTTTACCGATCTGTGCAATACCAAAAGGAACTTTCATACGACCGGTCTTCTGTACATTCAGGTAGTTTACGAAAATACCTTGCGCAGTTTCCGGACGAAGATAAATTTTCATGGCTCCATCGGCAGTAGACCCCATATCGGTAGAAAACATCAGATTAAACTGGCGGACTTCCGTCCAGTTCTTGGTTCCGGAAATAGGACATGCTATTTCTTCGTCGATAATGATCTGGCGAAGTTCTTCCAGATTGTTATCATTCAGTGCTTTTGCAAAACGTTCGTGCAATGCATCACGCTTTGCCTGATGTTCAAGAACACGGCCATTGGTGCTGCGGAATTGGGCTTCGTCGAAAGCTTCGCCAAATCTCTTGGCAGCCTTGGCTACTTCCTTATTAATTTTATCGTCGTACTTAGCCAGTTGATCCTCGATCAGTACATCGGCACGATAGCGTTTTTTAGAGTCTTTGTTGTCAATCAACGGATCATTGAATGCATCCACATGTCCGGAAGCCTTCCAGATGGTAGGGTGCATAAAAATTGCAGAGTCAATGCCGACAATGTTTTCGTGCAGCAGCACCATGCTGTCCCACCAGTATTTTTTAATATTGTTTTTCAGTTCAACACCCATCTGTCCGTAGTCATACACTGCGCCCAATCCGTCGTAGATATCGCTTGAGGGGAACACAAAACCGTATTCTTTGCAATGTGATACTAACTTCTTAAAAACATCTTCTTGTGCCATCGTCTTATTTTCAATTTAGTCATTTACAATTTACATTTCATACATCTGCCTGTAAGCCAGACTCAGAAATAATCTGCAAAGTAAATGATTTTTTTCAATTAAATTCGTATTTTTGCCTGCACATCACCCAATAATGATGTAAAAAAGATAATTTGTTGTTAAAACCAGAGGGAAATTTGATTTTATGAGCGAAGAGAACAACGAGATTACGGAAGGACATTCTGACTATAAGCCGGCGGACTCACATAACGAAAGCATTAAACATCAACTTACAGGAATGTACCAGAACTGGTTTCTGGACTATGCTTCATACGTTATCCTCGAGCGAGCCGTGCCCCATATCAATGACGGACTGAAACCGGTGCAACGCCGCATCCTGCACTCCATGAAACGCATGGATGATGGACGGTATAACAAGGTGGCTAACATTGTAGGACATACGATGCAGTTTCACCCCCATGGCGATGCATCTATTGGTGACGCATTGGTACAGTTGGGACAGAAAGACTTATTGGTCGACTGCCAGGGTAACTGGGGTAATATCCTCACCGGTGACGGTGCGGCCGCTCCCCGTTATATCGAAGCACGCCTGTCAAAGTTTGCACTCGATGTAGTGTTCAACCCTAAAACAACCGAATGGAAACTGTCGTATGACGGACGAAACAAAGAACCTATCACCTTGCCGGTGAAGTTCCCACTTTTGCTGGCACAAGGAGTGGAAGGTATCGCCGTAGGACTTTCATCCAAGATCTTACCACATAACTTCAACGAACTTTGCGACGCTTCCATCAGTTACCTGCGAAACGAAGAGTTCAAACTATATCCCGACTTCCAGACCGGAGGTTCTATTGACGTGTCGAAATACAACGACGGTGAACGCGGTGGAGCAGTAAAGATACGGTCTAAAATCAATAAAGTAGACAATAAAACACTCGCCATTACCGAAATTCCTTATGGCAGGACTACGACTTCGGTCATCGACTCCATCCTGAAAGCCGTAGACAAAGGAAAAATAAAGATACGCAAGGTAGACGACAACACAGCAGCCAACGTAGAGATCCTTGTCCATCTGGCTCCGGGCACTTCATCGGACAAAACAATCGATGCCCTCTATGCTTTTACGGATTGCGAAGTAAGCATCTCGCCCAACTGTTGTGTGATTGATGATCAGAAGCCTCACTTCCTCACCATCAGCCACGTCCTGAGAAAATCTGCCGACAACACGCTATCTCTGCTCCGCCAGGAACTGGAAATAAAAAAAGACGAACTACAGGAAAGCCTGCATTTCGCTTCTCTTGAAAAGATATTCATTGAAGAGCGCATTTATAAAGATAAAGAGTTCGAACAGTCTAAAGATATGGATGCCGCCTGCGCACACATCGACGAACGGTTGACTCCTTTCTATTCGCAATTCATACGTGAAGTGACGAAAGAAGACATCCTCCGCCTGATGGAAATCAAGATGGGACGTATCCTGAAGTTCAATTCCGACAAGGCGGAAGAGGCTATTGCCCGCATGAACGAAGACATTGCCGAGATCAACAATCATCTGGCCAACATCGTGGAGTACACCATCCAATGGTACCGGATGCTTAAAGATAAATATGGGAAAAACTTCCCCCGACGCACTGAGTTGCGCAACTTCGACACCATTGAAGCCGCCAAAGTGGTGGAAGCCAACGAAAAGCTCTATATCAACCGTGAAGAAGGTTTCATCGGAACGTCATTAAAGAAAGACGAATTCGTGGCATGCTGTTCGGACATCGATGATGTGATCATCTTCTACCGGGACGGGCGTTACATGGTCACTCCCGTAGCCGACAAGAAGTTTGTGGGCAAAAACGTAATCTACGTCAATGTATTTAAGAAGAATGACAAACGCACCATCTACAACGTAGCCTACCGCGACGGTGCAGAAGGAACACACTATATCAAACGGTTTGCAGTCACTTCCATCGTACGCGACCGTGAATACGACGTGACACAAGGTAAACCCGATTCACGCATTTCTTATTTCAGTGCCAATCCCAATGGTGAAGCTGAAATCATCAAGGTCACCTTGAAACCTAATCCACGTGTACGCCGCATCATCTTCGAGCGTGATTTCAGTGAAGTGACCATTCGCAGCCGACAAAGTCTGGGTGTCATTCTGACACGCCTGCCGGTACACAAAATTGTATTGAAACAACGGGGAGGCTCTACACTGGGCGGACGTAAAGTATGGTTCGACCGCGATGTGCTCCGCCTCAATTACGACGGCCGGGGTGAATACTTGGGTGAGTTCCAGAGCGACGACAGCATCCTTGTTGTGCTGAACACCGGAGAGTTCTATACCTCAAACTTCGATCTCAGCAATCACTACGAAGATAATGTGAGTATCGTCGAGAAGTTCGATGCCAACAAGATATGGACGGCTGCGCTTTATGATGCCGACCAACAGAACTATCCGTACCTGAAACGTTTCTGCTTCGAAGCCACTGCCCGCAAGCAGAACTATCTGGGTGAGAACAAACATAACCGCCTGATTTTACTGACGGATGAGTATTACCCAAGATTGGAGATCATCTTCGGAGGTCACGACAGTTTCCGCGAACCAGTTGTCATTGATGCCGAAGAGTTCATTGCCGTCAAAGGTTTTAAGGCCAAAGGGAAACGTCTCACTACTTATACAGTAGAGACCATCAACGAACTGGAACCAACCCGTTTCCCGGATCCGCCACAAACCACGGATGATGAAAACACAGATGAAGAACCGGAAAATCTGGACCCGGACAATGGTAAAACAGAAAACGACATACTCGATGAAATGACCGGACAGATGAAGCTGTTTTAGCACAAGTCCAAGATAAAACTGCGTATGAAAGTAAATACAAGTATATTGCTATTATTAATGATAGCAATCGCTCTCCCTTCTTTTGGAGGGAACGGAAATGGTAATGGCACAGACTCACTTCAAGCTACCCGCTATGTGACACGTGCCACCATGTACGGTGTGGGATACACCAATGTATTCGACACCTATCTTTCTCCGCAGGAATATAAAGGTATCGAATTTCGTATCTCACGCGAAACAATGCGTATGACCGCCTGGGGCGATGGCAATGTCTCGGTACAGAACTTTTTTCAGGCAAACCTGGCATATACTCACAACCGGGTAGATAACAACAATACATTTGCCGGATTAGTGAATTGGAACTATGGACTGCACTATCAGTTCCGCATAACAGACAACTTTAAGCTGCTTGCCGGAGGAATGGGAGATTTCAACGGCGGCTTTGTCTACAATCTGCGCAATACCAACAATCCGGCCTCAGCACGTGCTTACATCAACCTGGACGCTTCGGGCATGGCCATCTGGCATACAAAAATAAAAAATTATCCGTTGGCATTACGTTACCAGGTTAATCTTCCGGTAATAGGGGTCATGTTCTCTCCCCATTACGGGCAATCTTACTACGAAATATTCACACTCGGACACGCCAGTGGCGTAGTCCGTTTTACTTCTCTGCATAATCAGCCGGCGTTACGACAGATGATATCAGTCGACTTTCCAATCAGATATACCAAAATGCGCCTTAGCTATTTGTGTGATCTCCAACAATCCAAACTGAACGGAATCAAGACACATACTTATTCACAAGTTTTCATGGTGGGATTTGTACACGATCTGTTCCGTATCCGAAATAAGAACGGAACTCCCCTGCCACCTGCCGTCAGAGCCTATTAAAACAGAAGTGAATCATGAAGAATCCTCCTATCCATAATATCCTGCAACAAAGCTTCTGCCTGATTTTCTTTCTGGCTCTCCTCTCTTCCTGTATCCGGGAAGAAGAGTATGCCAACGATCCACAAGGAAACTTTGAGCAGTTATGGAAAATCATCGACCGGCAATATTGCTTTCTCGATTACAAACAAATCGACTGGGATGATATCTATACCCAATATCAAAAACGTATTACCCCGAATATGAGCAACGAAGGGCTGTTCGAAGTTCTGAGTGAAATGCTTTATGAATTGCAGGACGGGCATGTCAATCTGGCTTCGGCTCACAACGTGTCTTATTACGACGCCTGGTATCAGGATTATCCCCGTAACTTCCGTGCAGACTTGGTTGAAGATTCCTATCTGGGCCGTGCCAGTACGGACTATCGTACGGCAGCAGGCCTCAAATATAAGATACTGAAAGACAACATCGGCTATATGCGGTATGAAAGCTTTGCCGACCCGATTGGCAACGGCAACTTGGACGAAGTGCTCTCCTATCTGGCCATATGCAATGGGCTAATTATCGATGTGCGCGATAATGGTGGTGGAAACGCAACAAATTCCGCCCGCATCGCTTCCCGATTCACTAACGAAAAGGTTCTGACAGGATACATCTGCCATAAGACAGGAACCGGACACAACGACTTCTCTAAACCCTATGCCATCTATCTGGAACCAGCCAATGGGGTACGCTGGCAAAAGAAAGCAGTCGTGTTGACCAATCGCCGTTCTTTCAGCGCAACCAACGATTTTGTCAACCATATGCGTTGCCTGCCCAATGTCACCATCATCGGAGATAAAACCGGAGGAGGATCGGGTATGCCCTTTACCTCCGAATTGCCCAACGGGTGGAGCGTACGTTTCTCCGCCAGTCCCCACTTCGATGCACAGATGAAACATATTGAGTTCGGTATTGAACCGGACATTCAGGTAGATATGCTGCAAGAAGACGAAATGAGAGGAAAAGATACACTCATAGAGATCGCCCGCAGATTCCTCAGTAAATAACTGTCTGGTGTCTCATAACATGCCGGTTCGAGCCTTGTCATCCGGGAAACCGGTATATCTCACCTCCCAGAAAGCATTAACGCGGATTCTGCACCATATTCGGATTAGCATCTATCTCCGCCTGCGGAATAGGTAATGCTACCCGCGGATCAGACGGGGCAATAACCGCAGCAGCCGCTACAGAAGGCAAATGCCAACCACCGGTACGATTTACAGACAAACCATTTCGCATGGCATCAAAGAACGCATGTCCCTCTCCTACCAATTCCTTACGGCGCTCTTTCAAGATACGCTCCAGGCTCAACTCCGATTCTTTCACGCACTTCACCGGATTAGCACGGCTCACGATGGCATTAAGACAATCCAAAGAAAATTTCAGATTTTCTGCTCCCCCCAACTTAAAGGCAGCTTCGGCAGCATTCAGGTAAACTTCGGAGAGGCGGATTATACAAATGTCATTATCCTGCGGATTATCCCCCGTCTTACCCGGATATTTATTCAGATATTTAGGATGACCCTTGGAACCTTCGGGCAATAGGTCCTCTTCCGGTTTCTCCGGCAAACGATTCAATGAATGACGCACATCATCCGGATCTTCTCCCAACAGATCGAGGAATGCTTTGGTCAGTACAAGGTTGTTCCAATCCTTCACATTATCGGCATAAACCATCGGAGCGCCTTCACCTCCCGTTCCGCCATCAGGCTCGGAAAGAGTGTAGTAAAACTCAAACAGTGACTCAGAACTGAAGTCTTTTCCCCATACTGTAGGATATTCATCGTGTGTGAACAACTGATACAATCCACCGTTATTCATCACTTCCTTGGCCAATGCGAGAGCCTTTTCATTATCATTCATATAAAGATATACCCGTGAAAGTAATGCTTTGACACTCCACACATTAAGATAACCGTTTTTCTTATCAGCGGAAAGTGCCGAGAGTTTCAGTGCACCTGTCATATCGTCTATCACCTGCTGATAGCATTCGGCCACCGTATTGCGGGCAGGCTGGTGAGTAGGCAAAGTTGTTTTAATCTCAATAGGTACTCCCAAAGAAGTACCATTGTTCAAGGTATAGGGCATAGCAAACAGACGGGTGAGATCAAACAAAGCCAATCCACGCAAAGCAAGCGCTTCAGCTTTGATACAGTTGAGAGCCACAGCATCATCGGTAACCACCGCACCGGATTCTATTCTTTCCAGCAGACTATTTGCCTGATGAATGACACTATAAGGCTGATTCCATACACGGGTAATATTCAAGGCATCATCTGCCGTGACATTGAACTCATAATAAGGTGATACACGTTTTCCGGCTCCCTTGCTGACACGTGCTTGAACATCTTCACCACGGCAATCGGCATAATAGAGATAATTATCACCATAATAACTATGTGAAGCGGCAATGCGATAAATGCCGTTCAAAGCTATTTGTGCTTCCTCAAGTGTACGGATGGCTTGCGGAGTAGTCACAGAGGTAGATGGATTTAAATTCAGCCAGTCGCCGGAACAAGAAGAACCCACAAGCGACATAGCGGCAAACATGTATATAAGTGTACGTTTCATATATCTGAATATTAATAATGATGAATGATTTAGAAAGTTATCTCAACCCCAAAATTGAAGGTACGCATGGGAGGAGCCTCACAGAACACCTCACCATTAACCGGTACTTCAGGATCATACTGTTTCCATTTGGCCCATGTCAGCAGATTACTTCCTGAGAAGTAGACACGTGCATTCTCTATCAGTGCCTTTTGTACCCATCTGCCAGGAAGAGTGAAACCGAGTGTCAGGTTCTTGAGGCGGATGTGATCGGTACTGTGAATATAGCGGGATGAATTTTGTGGACCGGCTCCCTGTTCCAATACAAAACGGGGCACATCAGTTCTATCTCCCGGCTTCTGCCAACGGTCCAAAGCATATACAGGCAGGTTGTATGACTTTTCTTTGCTGCCGTCGGTTTCTATCAGAGTACCTGCCTTGTCAAAAGAATATCCTCCCAACGAATAGGTAAAGGTAAGTCCCAGATCAAACCACTTATAAGAAATGATGTTAGTGAACCCTCCCGATATCTTAGGATCAGCAGATTTATACGGAATAGCTTGCGCTTTAGAAGCATCGTCAGTCATCTCTCTATTATAATTCCCCTGTTCATCTTGTGTATTGAGATAATAAAGAGCTTTCCCGGTCGACGGGTCTACTCCGGCAAACTCTTTCACGTAGAAACTATTGTAAGGAAGACCTATTTTATGAATAAACCAGGAGCCCTCGACAGATTGCTTTATATCTCCGTCCAGTGCCACGATTTTATTACGGTTATGTGTTAAATTCAACACCGATGTCCAGTTGAAGTCAGGACCGGCAAAGTTAATCGTGCGCAGTTCGAACTCCACCCCTTTGTTGTTAAGCTGACCGATGTTTGCAAGATAATTCAGAAAACCGGTAGTGGAACTGATAGGGCGATTATAAAGCAAGTCCTTTGTATCGCGGTTGTAGTATTCGAGATTCACAAAGATACGGTCAATAAAAGTCAGGCTAAGCCCAATATTCAGATTATAGTTCTTTTCCCATTTCAGTTTGGGATTGGCTTGGGCAGACTCGTATGAACCTGCTGCCCCCATATAGTTCTGCCCATAACTGTATAGCCCCATATATCCATAAAAAGCTCCCGGCTGATTACCATTGACACCATAAGAAGCACGGATTTTTACATCATTCAATACCGGCTTCACAGCCTCCATAAAAGGTTCACTGCTCAGATGCCACATACCGGAAACAGACCAGAAGTCTCCCCACCGGCTTTCCGGAGCAAGACGTGAACTGCCATCGCGGCGATAACTACCTGCAATGTAATAACGATTATCGTAATCATAGTTCAAACGGGACAGGTAAGAAATCATTCTGTATGCCTGTGTAGAAGAAACAAAGCTCTTCAGCACAGCGGCATTATCCGGCTCAAGCAACACATCCGAGGGGAGTTTAGCCTTCTCTCCCATAGCTTTATCACTCTGATAGCTTTCCAATTCATAGGCAGCCAAAATGTCAAGGTGATGTTTAGCGGCAAATGTATGGGTATAGTTGAGTGAAGTAGACGACAATAGCTTACCATATTCGGTAAATCCCTTTGAGGTCTGAGCATCACTTCCGCTCTTGGGACCTGCCCCGCTAAGCGGATTCAAATAGCGGGAATCTTTCTGTACAGTATAGTCATAGCTCAGGGTCTCTTTCAGTTTCAATCCTTTGATAATATCTACCGAAGCATAACCGGTGGAGAACATACGTGTCATACGACTGCGGTTATAGTCAGTACGGATGTCACGAAGCGGATTCACATTGGTGCCTAAATAAGACCCCACATAGTTGCCCGAAGCGTCACGCACAGGCATGGAAGGTGTGGCAGACACAGCAACACAAAGGAAGGGATTGATATTGGAACCGCGCTCCTCGTTCATCTCCTGACTTATCTGGGTAAACATCATGTTACCTCCTACCTCGACACGGCTACCTATTTTATGTGTCATGTTCAGGCGGGCAGAGTAACGGTCCAGATTAGAATTCTCGACCAGACCTTCCTGACGGTTAAAGCCGAGAGAAGCATAAAAAGTAGTGCGCTCGTTACCTCCGGAAGCAGTCACCTCGTAGTTTTGATTATGAGCGGTTCGGATCAGTTCTTTCCTCCAGTCAGTATATCCCAGTTCCGGTATCCCTGCATATGTATCAATATTTGCGTTTGCATATGCTTCGGGAGATTGGAGTCCCTTGTCTACTGCAGAGTTGTAAAGACCTTCATAAATCATTTCACGGCGTTGTTCACCGTTCAATGTGGGACGGAAGTTGACAGCTGCATTAGAAAAGCCTCCGCTCGCGCTCAAAGTAACTTTAGTCCGCCCTACGGCCCCTTTTTTGGTAGTGATCAGAATCACCCCATTCGCAGCACGCGAACCGTAAAGAGAAGCGGCGGCGGCATCCTTTATCACTGTAATATTCTCGATATCGGCAGGATTAAGGGTACTCATTACATTTGTTTTGGCATTATTCATATAGGCGGCATCGGCCCCCGTACCGGCTCCCATACTGCCGGAAGTGACCGGTATACCGTCAATCACAAAAAGAGGTTCATTGGATGCATTGAATGAACCCATACCACGGATACGGATACTCTGGTTAGCTCCCGGCTGGCCGGAACCGGAAGTAATATTTACCCCCGTGGTCATACCTTGCAACTTCTGTTCTACAGAAAGTACCGGTACGTTTTTCAGCATGTCGGCCCGTAAGGTGTTAGCTGATCCGGTAAAGGATGACTTTGAAAAATTTCCGTATCCGGTCACCACAACTTCATCCAGATTAAGTGATTCGGGCTGCAACACCACATTCAAGACTCCATTCTTCGGCACTTTGACCTCAGACGATTTCATTCCTATATAGGATATGACAAGGATTTTATCTGATGGTTCTATTTTCAGAGTGTAACGACCGTCCATGTCCGTTACCACTCCCCTTCCCGGTACCCCTTTTACGGCAACCGTAGCTCCGATAAGCGGCTGTTTATCCTCCGATGACGTCACTAAACCTTTTATTTCCAACTGTTGTGCTTGCACATGTATATCACAGATACACAACAATATAATCAACACTGTTTTCAAACTTCTCATTGGCTAATCATTTTAAATCTACAAATACCTATTTGCACTTGTACTCCAATAATTGTACCTCAAAAGTATTGATGAAATCAATAAAGTCTAAACATCAGTAAATAAGAGTATTAAATATTCAAGAAAAGCTAAAAATGAAAAGAAGGGCTGTAGAACTGCTCCACAAAGATGTGGAACTATTCTACAACCCGCTTAACAAGAGCCCCTGAGAGGAAAAGCTACATTGATAGAGATCGCCCGCAGATTCCCCGGTAAATAACTTTATTGCTTATAAATTTGTAAAATCAGAAAAAGTATCTATCTTTGCAGCGCAAAACTCCAAACGAGTGAGCATTTAGTGAGCGGATGTGGCGTAATTGGTAGCCGCGCCAGACTTAGGATCTGGTGTCTCGCGACGTGTAGGTTCGAGTCCTATCATCCGCACAAACTTTCAATGTTGTATAAAAAGCCTGCTAAAACAATTGTTTTAGCAGGTTTTTTATTTGTAACAATAAGCTATCCGAAAATACTATCAACAAAACATAATTTACCCCTCTTTTGAAGATATAATGAAAAATCAAGACCATATTCATTGCGATTGATAATATCGTTGATAAGCATAAGCGAAATATTTACGCCTCTTTCTATAGCTCCAATTATAGCATTAAATGAATCTCGTTGAGTAAACCATGCAACAGCTATTGATATAGTTCTTTTAGAGTTATGTATTTCATTAAGAGCTATGTCTCTTATATTAAAAAAAACGAACTCGTATCATATGCAAATATTTTTTTAATAGTTCTGACAAGATATGAATTTCTTTATTTCTTCCTCGGTTGGAAGCTCTATCATGTACTTCTGAACAAATATATTGGGGTCTAATCCGGCAGTGGCATACTTTACCAATGTATCTCCCTTTTCTGTGCAAAGCAAAATGCCGATAGGTGGATTATCATCTGGCTGCATCACTTCTGCTTTGAAATAGTTCAGATACATATTCAGTTGTGAAGCATACTCATAGTGGAACTTGTCTATCTTCAATTCCACAATAACATGACATTTCAAAATGCGATGATAGAACACAAGGTCGGCAAAGAAATAATCTTCATCAATCAAAATACGTCTTTGCCGGGCTTCAAAGCAAAAGCCATGTCCCATTTCTAACAGGAAGTGTTGCAGGTTATCAAGAATGGATTGTTCCAAATCGTTTTCCGTCACCAATGCACGGTCATTTAGTCCTAAAAATTCCAAAGTAACAGGAGTGTTGATAACATCTTTGGGCTGTAATAAGGTTGCTGGACTAAGGAAGAGAGGGCTTCTTTGTTTTTGGATAGTCCGCTACGCTCATAATATAAGGATGCTATTTGTCGCTCCAACTCCTTTACAGACCAACAACCACGAATAGTTTCCATTTCATAGAAAGCACGTTTTACCGGGTTCTCAATTCCCGACATGGTATTTAAATGGGTGGAAGATAATCTGTTGAATAATCTATCAGCAGGAATCATCCATGTTTCGATTTGTGGGTGTTCTATTGGTAGTTTCCAAACGCCATTATCAGATTCGGCGGTCGTCAACCGCCGAATTGGTTCGGTGAATTCGGCGGTCAATGACTGCCGAATTTGAATTTGTGTTGCAATGTATTGTGTAACAGGTTCTTTTAATTGTGGGTAAATAAGGTATAACCGCCTAAATTCACGAAATCTACGTTCATTCAGCCCTTTAATTTTCAAACGTTACTCCAGCTTCTTCAGCAGTTGTTCACCGTATGCGGCACGGTCTTCTCCGTTCTGTTCAAACTCCACGATATAATAACCCATAAGCCAGTTACGAGAAGTAAGGGCAAGGTTTACAGCATGTGCAGCTTGTGCCTGCAACGTGTTCTGTATCTTACTGATATGTTCTACTAATGCTTCAAAATTCATCGTTACAAAGATAAGTTTTTTATGGTTAAAATTTTAGTTCGGGCAAACTGTTTATTGCTTCCTCTTTTAATTTATCCACCGCACAGGTGTATTTCTCTGTATGTTTCAATCCGCTATGTCCTAAAAGGCTGGCTACGGTTTTTACGCTGATCCGAAAAATACAAACATAAAATCGGTGACTAATTCGGTGCCATAATTTGTTTTCTTTCCCCTCTCATACAAAAAAACATTTCGATCTTCCATCTTCCACCTTTCAACGCCTATCTATTTAATACGCAATATGATATAGTGGTGGAAGATAGCGTTTTCAGCCCATTTATCTTCCACCACCATCTTCCATCTTCCACCCGTCGGTTTAGGGATACATCAGAATATAATCCACTGATTTACAACAGAAAGAAGTTCACTTTTCAAGTAAAAATATCGTTTAGAGCATTTTGTTTTCCTTTAATGTTTAACCGAAAATGGTATACTATTTATCTCAGCCCGCATACCTGGGCCTATGAGCCCCAATGCCCGAGCTGATGAGCCCTGCTACCCGGGCCCATGGGCCCGGGTAGCAGGGCTGAGATAAAGAAGCACAGATTCATCATAAAGCATTTAGATACAATCCATTAAAGAGTTTATGTTTTAAGATACCAACTACCTTGTTTCTTCCCGATTCTTACTTGATATTGATTTGAAAACTCACTAACCTGACCGATAATCTATCTTAAGGTTAAACCCAATAGCATTACTTAGTCTGATAATTGCAAAGCAAAAAGAGAACCGCTGTCCTCCGGGGGGATAGAGTGACAGCGGTTCGGCGAGCTAACTGGTTAAGTGAGCAGAATTTAGATTCAAGGCCAATTATAAAAGAGAATTTATTATGAAAAATCAAAACGTATCTTTTTTTTATATATTTATGCGTCTCATCTTTATAAACACACAAAAAGAACTATATCAAATTCCCACGTTACCACTGCAACAAGAGATTGAGCCAAGAGCGGTTTTGAAGCAAATGGCCAAGTCGCACCGAAGGATAGTCCTCACAGTATAAATGGTTTCGCCCAGGTGATGTTTCTATCATCTGGGCGAATTGTTTTTGACCGATCCATTCAGGGAGCCATATATAAAAATACATTAGTCGGATTACAAGTCCGATATATGTTAAAAGTGCAGGGAGTTTGAATCCGTTCACATCTTTTTCGACATTTATTTGTTTCATTGGGTACTTTTGCCGTCGATATAGCTATCGAGTATCTGAAAGAGAACTGGCAGAAGGTGTGTTAAATCAAAATAGTTATACAATGGTAAAATTTAATGCAATGAAGACTAAACCTTTACGACCTCTTCGGCAGAAGAGAGCCTTATGGCTAAAAAGTGTATTTGTCCTGACGTGCCTACTGCTGAGCGCATCGGTAGCCATGGCGCAAACCAAAACAGTAACGGGTACTGTTACAGATTCAACCCATGAGCCCCTGATCGGCGCATCTATTCTGGTAAAAGGGACTTCTACCGGAGCCATCACCGATATGAATGGCAAATACTCCATTTCTGTTACCCCTGAAGATGTGCTTGTATTCTCGTATGTAGGATATGAAAAGCAGGAGATTAAAGTGGGGCAGCAGACTGTGATTAATGTCACGCTTAAAGACGACTCCCAAATGCTTGCCGAAACAGTAATTATCGGTTACGGTAGCGCCAAGAAACGTGACCTGACCGGTTCTATCACCAACATCAAGGGTTCGGAAATAGCCAACAAACCGGCCACTAACCCACTATCATCCCTACAAGGAAAGATTGCCGGTGTGCAGATTGTCAATTCCGGACAGGCAGGTGCCGATCCCGAAATCCGTATCCGCGGCACAAACTCCATCAATGGTTACAAACCGCTGTATATTGTAGACGGACTCTTCAATGACAATATCAACTTCCTGAACCCGGAAGACATCGAATCGATGGAAGTATTGAAAGACCCCTCTTCATTGGCTATCTTCGGTGTACGTGGTGCCAACGGCGTGATCATCGTAACTACCAAACGCGCCAAAGAGGGACAGACGCTGGTCAATATCAACACCTCTTTCGGATGGAAAACCGTAGTAGACAAAATCAAAATGGTGAATGCGCCACAGTTCAAGGAACTCTATAACGAGCAGATGGCGAATCAGGGAAACACCCCATTCGACTTCAGCAACTGGAACGCAAATACGGACTGGCAAGACGAAATATTCCAGACCGGATTCATCACGAACAATAATATCAGTATCACAGGTGCTTCGGAAAAACATAGTTTCTATCTCGGTGTGGGCTACTCGCACGAACAGGGAAACATTAAGCATGAGAAGTATNGCACGAACAGGGAAACATTAAGCATGAGAAGTATAGCAAAGTGACGATCAATGCAAGTAATGATTATAAGATCACCAAAGATATCAAAGTGGGATTTCAGTTCAACGGAGCACGAATGCTCCCGGCCGATAGCAAAACGGTTCTGAACGCAATTCGCACTACTCCTGTAGCTCCGGTTTACAACGAAGAATACGGTCTGTATACTTCATTGCCGGAATTCCAGAAAGCACAGATGACCAATCCGTTGGTTGACGTAGATCTGCGTGCCAACACCACCCGCGCCATCAATTACCGTGCATCGGGCAGCATTTACGGTGAAGTGGATTTCCTGAAGCATTTCACATTCAAAGCAATGTTCTCCATGGATTATGCCACCAATGACAGCCGGACTTACAAACCAATCATTAAAGTATATGACGCAACCGTAGCCGGCAATGTGGCTACACTTGGAACGGGAAAGACGGAAGTGAGCCAGAACAAACAAAACGAAACCAAAGTGCAGAGCGACTATCTGCTGACATACCAAAACAGTTTTGCCGATGGTACACACAACCTGACCGCTACTGCCGGTTTCACAACCTACTACAATTCACTCAGCGGACTGGATGCTTCACGCGGACAGGGTATCGGGCTGGTGATTCCGAATAATCCCGATAAATGGTTCGTCAGCATTGGCGATCTGGCTACCGCTACCAACGGAAGTACACAGTGGGAACGCACCACCGTGTCCATGCTGGCCCGTGTCATCTATAATTATAAAGGGAAATACTTGTTCAACGGCTCGTTCCGTCGTGACGGCTCATCGGCCTTCGCATACACGGGCAACCAATGGCAGAACTTCTACTCTGTAGGTGCCGGATGGCTGATGACTGAAGAGGAGTTCATGAAAGACATCACATGGCTGGACATGTTGAAACTGAAAGGTTCGTGGGGCACATTAGGTAACCAGAATATGGATAGGGCTTATCCGGCAGAACCGTTGTTGGAAAATGCTTTCGCCGCCGTATTCGGCAAACCGGCTATCATCTATCCGGGTTACCAACTGGCTTACCTGCCCAACCCGCGCCTCCGCTGGGAAAAAGTAGAAGCATGGGAAACCGGATTCGAGACCAATATGTTCCGCAACCGCTTCCATCTGGAAGGAGTATATTACAAGAAGAATACCAAAGACCTGCTGGCTACCGTACCGGGATTGTCGGGAACCGTACCGGGTATCGGAAACCTTGGAGAAATTGAGAACAAAGGTATCGAATTGATGGCCTCCTGGAGAGATCAGATCGGCGACTGGGGATATTCTGTCAGCGCGAACCTGACCACTATCAGTAACAAAGTGAAGAGTCTGGTACAGGAAGGATACTCCATCATCGCAGGCGACAAAAGCCAGAGCTACACAATGGCAGGCTATCCGATCGGTTATTTCTACGGCTACAAAGTAGCGGGCGTTTACCAAAACCAGGCCGAGATCGACGCTTCACCGGCGAATACACTGGCAACTGTCACACCCGGCGACCTTAAGTTTGCCGACGTAAACGGAGATGGAAAAATCACACCGGACGACCGCACGATGATCGGTGATCCGACACCGGACGTAACATACGGCATCAGCCTCGGCCTTTCATATAAGAACTGGGAAGTCAGCATGGAAATGATGGGACAAGGCGGCAATCAGATTTACCGTACCTGGGACAATTATAACTGGGCACAGTTCAATTATATGGAGCAACGTCTCGACCGCTGGCACGGAGAAGGCACATCGAACACGCAACCCCTGCTGAATACAAAACATGCCATCAACAGCGAGAACTCCGAGTACTTCATCGAAGACGGCAGCTTCTTCCGTATCCGTAACCTCCAACTGGCTTATAACTTCGACAAAACCTTGCTGGCGAAAATACGCATGCAGGCTCTGAAGGTTTATGTCAACATACAAAACCTGAAGACGTGGAAGCATAACACGGGCTATACACCGGAAATCGGTGGATCGGCCATTGCCTTCGGAGTGGATAACGGAACATATCCGGTACCGGCAGTCTATACATTTGGTATTAACTTAACATTTTAACGAAGCAGAGTATGAAACTAAATAAATACATCCTACCCATTGCATTAGCCGTATCGGCTCTGAGCTTCAGCAGTTGCAACGATTTTCTGGACCGTCACCCTCAAGGGCAGTTCACCGAAGATGATAATCCCGGAGCACTTGCCGAAGGAAAAGTCTTCAATATCTACACCATGATGCGTAACTATAACATTACCGCAGGTATCCCGGCATTCGCCATCGAATATTTCCGCTCGGAAGATTCGGAAAAAGGAAGTACGGCGAGCGACGGTGCCGATCAGGCTGCCATGTACGATGATTTCCAGTACAATACCAATAACGGACTGATCAAAGCCTACTGGAGTCAGAATTACGCTATCATCTATCAATGCAACGACGTGATAGAAACCATCGAGAAAGGTAACCTGACAGAAGAAAATGATCTCCGGAATAAGGGAGAAGCTCTTTTCTTCCGTGCTTACTGTTACTTCAACCTGGTCCGTGCATTCGGCGAAGTGCCGTTGGTCACTTTCAAAGTGAACGACGCCTCGGAAGCCAATGTACCGAAGACCACCGCCGAAGAGATCTATAAACAGATCGACTCAGACCTGACACAGGCTGAAGGGCTTTTACCCCGTCAATGGCAGTCTGCTTACCTGGGACGTCTAACCTGGGGAAGTGCCCGTGCACTGCATGCCCGCACGTATATGATGCGTAACGACTGGCAGAACATGTATACTGCCTCAACCGATGTAATGAATTCCGGACAGTATAATCTGGACACTCCTTATGACGTTATCTTTACCGATGATGGCGAAAACAGCAGTGAGTCGGTATTTGAGCTGCAATGTGCATCGACTGCCGCCCTGCCTGCAAGTGATAAAATAGGCAGTCAGTTCTGCGAGGTACAAGGTGTACGCGGCTCCGGCCAATGGGACCTTGGCTGGGGATGGCATATGGGAACCGAGCTGATGGGTGAAGCATTCGAACCGGGCGACCCGCGCAAAGACGCTACCCTGCTCTACTTCCGCCGTTCGGATGACGACCCGATTACTCCTGAAAACACCAACAAGCCTTATGGAGAGTCTCCGGTATCACAGGCTGACGGGGCTTACTTTAACAAGAAAGCTTATACCAACCCGGCACTTCGTGAGGAGTTTACCCGTCATGGTTTCTGGGTGAACATCCGTATCATCCGCTATGGCGACGTAGTGCTGATGGCAGCAGAATCGGCTAATGAGTTAGGTAAAACAGGCGAAGCATCGGGTTATCTGGAAATGGTACGTGCCCGCGCCCGTGGCAACAACCCGGACATTCTGCCCAAAGTGACTTCATTGGATCAAACCGTGTTGCGTGATGCCATCCGGCATGAACGACGGGTAGAACTCGGATTGGAATCGGGACGTTTCTACGACCTGGTACGCTGGGGTATCGCTTCGCAAGTGCTACATGCTGCTGGCAAAACGGGTTATCAACCCAAGAATGCCTTGCTGCCACTTCCACAGGACGAGATAGACAAGTCGAAAGGCGTATTGGTACAGAACCCGGATTATTAATCTCAGAGTTTCACCACAGATTACACAGATTATCACAGATATATTAAGTGCAGATTATCAATCCAATGGATCTCCTCTCTGTGATAATCCGTGTAATCTGTGGTGAACTCTTAACCATATACAGTTATGAACAAGAAATATTCTTTACTCATTCTGCTTGCACTTTTACTCCCGTTGGGGCTGCAAGCGCAAAAAGCTCCTCAGGACATGGACCGTTTCCTCGACGATCTGCTGAAACGGATGACCCTGGAAGAGAAAATAGGGCAGCTTAACCTGCCGGTAACGGGTGAAATTACCACCGGACAAGCTAAAAGCAGTGACATAGCCACAAAGATAAAGCGAGGTGAAGTAGGTGGACTCTTCAACCTGAAAGGGGTGGATAAAATTCGCGATGTACAACGTCTGGCTGTAGAAAATTCCCGTCTGGGTATCCCTCTGCTCTTCGGTATGGACGTGATTCACGGCTACGAAACCATCTTTCCTATCCCATTGGGGCTTTCGTGTACCTGGGATATTCCGGCCATTGAAGAATCTGCACGTATCGCAGCCATCGAAGCAAGCGCTGACGGCATCTCGTGGACTTTCAGTCCGATGGTAGATATCAGTCGCGATCCACGCTGGGGACGGGTATCCGAAGGTTCGGGCGAAGATCCCTTCCTCGGAGCTCAGATTGCCCAAGCCATGGTACGCGGATATCAGGGAAAGGATATGCGCCGTAACGATGAGATCATGGCTTGTATCAAGCATTTTGCCTTGTATGGGGCAGCCGAAGCCGGACGGGACTACAATACCGTAGACATGAGCCGCCAACGGATGTTTAACGATTACATGCTCCCCTATCAGGCTGGTGTTGAAGCCGGAGCAGGCAGTGTAATGGCTTCATTCAACGAAGTGGAGGGTGTGCCGGCAACTGCCAACCGATGGCTGATGACCGATGTGCTGCGTGGAGCATGGGGATTTAACGGATTTGTAGTGACAGATTTCACCGGAATCTCTGAAATGATAGAACACGGGATTGGCGACCTGCAAACCGTATCGGCACGTGCCATCAATGCGGGAGTAGATATGGACATGGTCAGTGAAGGCTTCGCCGGCACATTGAAAAAATCGATCGAAGAAGGCAAAGTATCGGTAGAAACCGTTAATACCGCTTGCCGCCGCATTCTGGAAGCCAAATATAAACTGGGATTATTTGACAATCCTTATAAATATTGTGATCTGAAACGTCCGGCACGTGACATCTTTACCAAAGAGCATCGTGCCGTAGCCCGGAGAATTGCCGGAGAAAGTTTCGTACTACTGAAAAACGGACAGCTCTCTCCCGGTTCCTCTCCCCTTCTCCCTCTCTCACCCACCGGTACCATCGCAGTGATAGGTCCCTTGGCCAATACCCGCTCGAATATGCCAGGTACGTGGAGTGTGGCGGCAGTTCTGGACAAGAGCCCATCTCTGGTAGAGGGATTGACCGAGTGGGTAGGCAATCAGGCAAAGATTCTTTATGCCAAAGGCAGTAACCTGATAAGCGATGCTGCCTATGAGGAAAGAGCCACCCTGTTTGGCCGTTCGCTGAACCGCGACAACCGTACTGACAAGCAACTGCTGGACGAAGCGTTGAAAATAGCTTCACAGTCGGACGTAATCATTGCCGCGCTGGGCGAATCATCGGAAATGAGTGGCGAAAGCAGCAGTCGTACCAACCTCGACCTGCCGGACGTACAACACACACTCCTGGAAGCTCTACTGAAAACAGGCAAGCCGGTGGTTCTCGTACTCTTCACTGGCCGTCCGTTGGTGCTGAACTGGGAGCAGGAGAATGTACCCGCCATCTTAAACGTATGGTTCGGAGGTTCGGAGGCAGGCTTGGCTATCGGCGATGTACTGTTCGGAGCAGTGAACCCAAGCGGCAAACTCACCATGACTTTCCCGAAGAATGTAGGCCAGATTCCGCTTTACTATGCACACAAAAATACAGGTCGCCCGCTCAAAGAAGGCAAATGGTTTGAGAAATTCCGCAGCAACTATCTGGACGTAGACAATGATGCACTTTATCCGTTCGGATATGGATTGTCGTATACCACATTCCGCTTCAGTGATGTCACTTTAAGTCAACCCTCCATCGGGATGGACAATCAGTTGGTAGCCTCCGTCACCGTAACGAATACCGGAGACCGTGCCGGCAGTGAAGTAGTGCAACTCTACATCCGTGATCTCGTAGGCAGTGTCACCCGCCCGGTAAAAGAGCTTAAGGGATTTGAAAAGATCTACCTGCAGCCCAATGAGTCGCGTACTGTCCGTTTTACGATTGCTCCGGAAATGTTGAAGTTTTACAATGCCGACCTGCAATTCGTAGCCGAACCGGGCGATTTCGATGTGATGATAGGACCTGACAGCCAGAACGTGAAAACGGCACGGTTCACGTTGCGTTGAATCGGCTACACAAGGGAATAGAAAAGAATAAGATTCACCACAGATTACACAGATTAACACAGAATTTTAATCTTAAATATCAACGGGATAAATGATTAATCTGTGAAAATCCGTGTAATCTGTGGTGAAACTAAAACCATTACAAACAAGAAATCATTATGAATACCCAACTTGTCACTCACAACAGCAAGCTCCTCTTCTTCCTCTTCGCTCTTTTTCTTCTTGTAGCTTGCAAGCCAAAGGATAAACCTTCTTCTGCCGCTACCCTGACAGACGATGCCCTGATGGATACCGTCCAGCGACGAACCTTCAATTATTTCTGGGAAGCAGCCGAACCCAATAGCGGACTGGCACGCGAACGCTATCATATGGATGGCGAATATCCGGCCGGAGGTCCGGAGATTGTTACTTCAGGAGGAAGCGGCTTCGGCATCATGGCCATACTGGCGGGTATCGATCGTGGATACGTCAGCCGGGAAGAAGGGCTGCGCCGCATGGAGAAAATAGTCCGTTTCCTGGAAAAGGCGGACCGCTTTAAAGGCGCTTACCCACACTGGTGGAACGGTGAAACGGGACGTGTGCAACCTTTCGGACAAAAAGACAATGGAGGCGATCTGGTAGAAACAGCTTTCCTGATGCAAGGTTTGCTGGCCGTACATCAATACTATGCAGGAGGTTCAACCGAAGAGAAAGCTCTTGCGGCACGTATCGATAAACTATGGCGGGAGGTAGACTGGAATTGGTATCGCCGTGACGGGCAAAATGTGCTTTACTGGCACTGGAGTCCGGAATATGGTTGGGAAATGAACTTTCCGATACACGGCTACAATGAATGCCTGATTATGTATATCCTTGCCGCCGCTTCTCCTACTCATGGAGTGCCGGCTGCTGTATATCATGAAGGATGGGCACAGAATGGCGCGATTGTTTCTCCACACCGGGTAGAGGGTATCGAACTGCATCTCCGCTATCAGGGTGGAGAGGTCGGTCCGTTGTTCTGGGCGCAGTATTCCTTCCTCGGACTCGATCCGGTGGGTTTGAAAGATGAATATTGCCCGAGCTACTTCAACGAAATGCGAAATCTTACACTGGTAAACCGTGAATATTGCATCCGCAACCCCAAACACTATAAAGGTTACGGGGCTGACTGCTGGGGGCTGACCGCCAGTTATTCCGTGGATGGATATGCTGCCCACGGCCCGTTGGAACGTGATGACCGGGGAGTGATCTCTCCCACCGCCGCCCTCTCTTCCATCGTCTATACACCGGACCAGTCACTGCAAGTGATGCGTCATCTGTATCAGATGGGAGATAAGGTATTCGGTCCTTACGGATTCTATGATGCCTTCAGCGAAACCGCGGACTGGTATCCGAAGCGATATCTGGCCATCGACCAAGGGCCGATAGCCGTAATGATAGAAAACTACCGGACCGGACTTCTATGGAAACTTTTCATGAGTCATCCCGACGTGCAGAACGGATTGAAAAAACTTGGATTTAACGTAAAGAAATAAATGATAAAATCAATATTTATCACCTTTTGTACTGTCCTCCTCTGCTGCAACACTCTTGCAGCAGAGGTACAAACGCCACAGGATTCTGTGCGCTTCAGCGAATATCTTCCTGTCCGCCACACGGATCCGGTTACATGGGTAACCCGATACCAAGGAGAAATAGACCGGTACCAAACAGAAAACCGGACATTGAAAGATACTTCTTGCGACGTTCTCTTTTTAGGCAGTTCTTCCATCAACTTGTGGGATAACATTTACCGGGACATGGCCCCACTGAAGATTCTCCGCCGTTCATACGGTGGTGCCGCCTTACGAGACATGCTTTATAATTACGACGTGATTGCCCGGGGATATCACCCGCGCAGCATCGTGGTTTATGTAGAAAATGATCTTGCAGGTACCCCCGAGGATCTGACTGTCGGAGAAACATTCGACTTTTTTCGTTTACTGACCAACCGGCTGCAACGGGACTATCCGGATATTCCGATATTCATTCTCTCCTATAAGCCTTCGCTCGCACGCAAGGAGATGATTCCGAAGCATGAAATCATTAATACTTTGCTTAAAGAGTATGCTTCGAAGACGGACGGACTCACTTATATCGACGTAGCCTCTTGCTTGTACGGTGCAAACGGAGAACTGCGAAAAGATATCTTTAAACCGGACGGCCTGCACATGAATCAGAATGGCTACGATCTCTGGACCGCTATCCTGAAACCGAAAATACAGGAAAGCATCCGATAAACCTACGATTTCCCCCACAAGCCTCCCTATCTGTTGAATGGTAGGGAGGTTTATTTCTGTTTATATACTTTTTTCATAGAGTTGATATACTAAATCTATCTGTTATTTATATATTTGCGTTTATAAATACGGAATAACTATGAATAAACACAAATTAGCCTTTTCTTTTATCGGCATTTTCATCGTTCAATTATCATACGCCGGATATTTTAAACACATAGGTAGAGAAGAAGGTCTTTCGCAATCGTCTGTTATGGCTATCTATCAAGATAAACTGGGTAGAATGTGGTTTGGTACACGTGAAGGGGTCAACATCTACAATAGTGATAGGATGACGGTTTATAAAGCATGGATCCAGAACGGGAATCAACCGGATCAGAAAATTCTGATAGGGAATGAGGTTAGCGCCATTACTGGAAGTCAAAACGGAGATGTGTTTTTAATTGTTGATCGTGCTTTATTGAAATACGATATTCGTAAAGAGACTTTCGAACGTCTGCGTCAAGGCTCTGTCTATGCTCTAACATCTCATGCCGGTGAGATATGGTGTGCCGGGCACGACTCTATTTTCCGATACAATCCCCAAAACAATCAATTAGATTTTCAACAAAAAACAGGTATACCATCCATCAACTATCTGATGACAGATGGCAACAGATTTTATATCGGTGCCAAAGAAGGCCTATATACGACAGAAAATAAAGGAGCGGTTCAATGCCTGATCCCCAAAGTAGATGTTTACCGTATTTTCCAAGATTCCAGTCAGGAAGTTTGGGTAGGTTGCCGTACACAAGGGCTATACCATATCAACCGAAACGGACAAATTAACCGTATTCCTTATGACCCCTCATCCCCCAAAGGCATTTCCAGTGAACAAATACGTGAATTTGTTGAAGATCAGCAAGGGAACATCTGGTTCGGAACCTTCGACGGTTTACAAAAATATGATCCACACACCCAAACCTACAGCCTCATCAAGCAAGAACAACGCCCAGGAGGACTCAGCCATTCTTCTATATTTTCGCTCTATCAAGATGTACAAGGCACTATCTGGATAGGTAGTTATTATGGAGGAGTCAACTACTTCAACCCAGATAACAACACATTCAATTACTACACTTATAATCCCGATCGCAGTGACTGTCTCAACTACCCGTTTGCCGGGGCCATGACCGAGGACAAAGATCATCACCTATGGATATGCACCGATGGTGGTGGATTGGCATGTCTAGACCGCCAAGCGGGGCATTTCAGGACTTACACTGCCGGAGGACCCAACTCTCTGCCCCACAACAATCTGAAGAGTATTTGTTACGACCCTAAAAGAGACTGCTTATATATAGGTACGCATATGGGAGGGCTTTCCCGGCTCGACCGCAAAACAGGACGTTTTTACAACTACCTCAATTACTCCGCGAAAAGCAAAAAAGAGCCCAATGATGTTATTTTCCAAGTATCTTTCTATAACGACCAGCTAATCGTTTCCGCACGCAACGGAGTTTTCTCCATGAATCCCGATACGAATGAATTCCGCTTGCTTTATGACGGATATTACTATCAAACTTTCACCATTGACCCCAAAGGCTTTCTCTGGTTGTCGGCAGGTACTAACTTATATAATATAAACCTGAAACACCCCGAAGAAGTTAAATCATTCAGCCTGCCTGCATCCATTGGACAGTTCGGCATCAGCAAGATTTTGAAAGGTAACAATCAATATCTTTATATCGCCACTTTAGGTTCAGGACTTTTTTGCTATAACGAACAAACTCAGACCTGCATCAACTATACTCCCGAACAGAACCAACTACTTAGCAATTATTGCTATAATCTTCTACAGACTTCGACAGATAACATACTTATCACAAGTGATCGGGGTATCACACTATTTAATCCAACCACCGAATCATTCCGTTCCATTGAACTGGATAACGGACTGTCCCTCTCATCCATCATTAATGGTTGTGGTGTATGGATGTGTAGTGACCATACAATATTTATCGGAGGTACAGGAGGGCTTAGTTCTTTTCTGGAGAAAGACCTGAACAAAGAATATCCCAAACCTAAACTCTATTTTTCAAGTTTATCCGTCAACAACGCACGGATAAGTCCGGATGACAAAAGTCGTATACTGACAGAAGGGCTCCCTTTTGTCCGGGAAGTAAATCTAAATGCCGCTCAAAATAACCTGACTATTGAGTTTGCTTCTTCCAACTATGTGGATATACTGAATAATACTTGGTATGAGTATCAGTTAGAAGGTTTTGACAAGCAATGGTCACTCACCTCACAAACAAGCCTGAAATACACTAATCTGGATCCTGGAGACTACGTGCTACACGTACGTCAAAAAGGCAACTCGCTGAAAATGCGCAAAGCACAAGAAATCTTATTACAGATACATATCAGCACTCCCTGGTATCTTACTTGGTGGGCATGGCTCAGTTACATCACCATCAGCATTTCAGTGACCTACTTTATATGGCGCGAAAAAAGTTCCAGAAGAACTTTGGCGAT
>NZ_JAFKPJ010000022.1:0-64180 GCF_019633765.1 Bacteroides sp. 11BF | reverse complement strand
AGTTCTGTTAGGAATAATCTGTATTTTATTATTTTGTCTTTAGTTAACCTGTTGTATAATAGGTGTATATGCGTCAGGTTGGGGGATGAATCGAATTGTGGTTCCGTATGTTGTAACAATCTGCCGGTTACAAGAAAGAAGGTGTGAATCTCGATGAAATATTCGAAATTTTTGTGATTGAATGTCCGACATTTGTTATGTTGATTCTGTTTGTGTGTTCTTTTTTCCTCTGGCGATCCTGTTTGAATTGCTAAAGGTGTTCTGTTTACAGTGGGCGAAGTGTTTTTAATCTTGAAGGTGTGTCATAACTCTTTTTACCACGGAGTGCTACAGAGTATCACAGAGTATTTTGTTAATAATCAACAACTTTAAATCGCCTCCGTGTTACTCTGTGTCCTCTGTGGTGAGTTCCGACACACACTCAGGTTGATAGATCATATTATTTCTTTGACAATGTGTTGCAGGGGATTAGTTTCATGCTATTTGTCGGTTTTTTCAAATTTGGCTAAATAACCTCCTCCCGATAATAACTTTATTTTTAGCGTTTTACCCGATTTTATTTTTCGATTGTTTATTACAATCTTTTTTCTGTTTTCTCCGTCATCGGATGCATAAGTCATGCGGTAGTTGCCTTTGGGCAAAAAGTCCAATTCGATTTCTTGGGTAACAGCCTTTTCTCCATTTAAGATGGAAAGATACCATATATCCCCTTTTCTTCTGGATAATGCGGCCAATTCACCTATCCGGCTTTCTTTCAGAATTTTTGTCTGATCCCAGGTGACTGGTACTTCTTCAATAAACATACGTCCCGGACATGCCAGTATATCTTCCATGTCGGCTGCAAAGATCAGCATGGGCGATGTGAACGTGTAGATACTCGCCAATTGATGCGTGAAAGTGACAGATGGAGGGCAGAATTGGCGGAAGTTCAATGGGGTATAGTCGGCAGGACCTGCCAGCCAGCGGGTAAAGGGTAACACCGTATTGTGATAAGGCCACGGTGGGCCTGGAGCCCAGTTATTTTCTCCACCTACGGACTCTAAACCGCGTACAGCCTCTTTGGCCAACAGGTTGGGATACGTATAGCTGTCGCCTGTAGGTTTATTCACCCCATGGAAAATAACCATCAGATGTGCTTTGGCAGCATCCTTCAATATATTCTCCATAAAATTGACTGTAAATAGATTTTCTGTGTGGAAGAAATCTATTTTTAATCCTTTTACACCGATTTCCGCACATCTTTTCATAAAATTGTTGCGTTCGTCCGCATCCAGCAAGCCGACATCGGATTTATTACCATATCTTGGGGAAGAAGGTCGCCATACCCAGATATCTACGTTTTTACTGCGGGCATAATCGACTAACTCTTTGAGTAATTCCCATTTGGTACGTCGATTGGCATTTTTCTCTGTTTTCGGCCAAAGTTCCCAGCCATCATCTACCACAACAGATTCCAGACCTAACTCGGCTGCTCCGTCAACATATCTTTTGTGATTCTCTACGCTCAGTCTGTTCTCTCCTTCCACTAACCAGGTGAAAATCGAACGTCCTGGTTTAATCCATTGGGTATTTTTTCCTTCGGGAAAAAGTGTGCGATCCGGCTGTTCTGATACTTGGGCTATGATACGATTATTCACCAATCCATCCAGATCCTCCGATAACATCAGGATGCGCCAGGGAGTGGTTATCTCTTTGTAGCCGTTGCGTGGGGAAACGATCCAGGGTGAATTGCGTACTTCTGCATGCCAGTATTTACCGGCGGGGAGACCTGTTGATACACCTGTTTCCAAATGCCCTTTGTTATCTACATAGCCGAATTGTACCCTGTTGTCTTTACATCCGAACAATACTGCACCGTGAAAATTAAACAGGTTAGCTTCGGTAATGGCGGCATACATCCCGTTGGGAAGATGGAAAGTGGCGGGAGGAGCCAACAGCTCGTTTTCTATTTTGTCGGTGGTACGATCTTGGTAAGCTTGTATCCATCCGTATTGAAAAGGGCCACTGGCGTACCATACCCGGGTTCCGGCCGGAAAAGTGAAAGACGTTTCCTCGCCATATACACAACAACTGCCAGTGGAAGGAATGCGGTATCTTAAAGCTATTCCGTCATCAAATTCGCGGATGTCAAGGTGATAAATGTCCCCATCCTTTTTTTCTATTGTATACGTTTTGTACTCCGCATCTGTTTGTTCGACCGACTTTATTTCGACCGATTTACCCAGATCTATATTGTCAATGTTCATGCCCAAGGGCGATGAACTGATAGTTTGTTCGCCTTTATAGGTTACTTCGAAACAGAGTCGGCCGGTTGCCGTGCTGAGGTTTATCTTTGTCTGCTGGGCTCCGGCAAAACCGGGAAAGCAGAGGGAGAATAAGAAAATTGTTAGTTTACTTTTCATACATTAATTTTTATGTGTTGCTATTCAATGACATACCATGTGTATCCGCCGGCAGGGATTCTGACAGCCAGTTCTACTGAGTAATCCCGTTGTAAGGTATGGGTAGTGGGCGTTCCCTCCTGTTCTCTTATCTGTGCGGTTTTTGTCAGGCCAGTATAATATAAAGGTAACCGGATGCGGCGGATGATTTCTTTGTCTGTGGGATTGAAGAACATGGCTAACCCTTTTTCCTTTTCCGCAGGGTTGGCATGCATGATGCCATCCCAATCGTGCGCATCGGGTTTGCGTAGATGGATAATGTCGCTATTCAGTATGTTTCTGTATTTTTTGTACCAGTTAATCACTTCCACGACTGTCTTCTTGGTTTCTTCCGTATCGTAAAGGCGGGGACCGCGGTAGCAAGCTTGTATACCGGCACCGTAGTTTTGAAACATTAATGTCTTATATTCATACAAGTGTTCGCTCAACGGCTCTAATGTGGCAGCCAATCCGCCTCCTTGATATTCTACTAATGGGACAAAGCTCCAAAGTGAGGAAGGAATGCGTTCCCATGTACAGTCATAGTTCAACTGGCGGGTATGGATCAACTGACGATCGCGTGGAAGCGACCAGTTGGCTTCGCGATAGCCGATACCTACTTTAGTAGAACCGTTCAGGAAGTAAAAGTCGGGTACATTGATGTATATTCCGTTCTCACACATCCAATGATAAAGCTCCGTAATCTTATAGAATTGGTTCCATTGTGAGTCCTCCAATCCTTTATGATGGGTATGGGCAGTGGAAGCACAAAAGTCTCCGGGATAAGAACCATCGTGCTCAAAACAACGCATGCCGGTTTTTTCAAAGAAAATTTTTATCTTACGGAAGTATTCGTAGCCCCAATCACTACTGAGGCAAGGAGAACTACCAAATCTCATGCCCCCACGTTTACCTGTCTTTGGATTGATAACGTCTGTCTCATCACTGATCCAGCGGCTGGCAAGTAGTGAGTAGCAACCCATTTCAATACCCTTGCTACGGGCGTAATCCACAAATGCTTTGTATTTTGCTATATTGGCATCAGAAATATCTTCTGCATTCAGTCCGGAGCCAAAGCTGAGGATAATCATTTCGTAACCTGTTTCGGCACATTGGTCGATGGCACGGTACACCACCTTCGGATCCGTGGAAGTGAGATGCATAAAGATTGGATTTTCTGTGCTCCACGGTGCTATCGTGCGGTATAGTTTCCGAGTGAATAAGCCTTTGCGCTCCCGGTCGTAGCTGTCGAACGGCATTTCGTATACACTGAAAGACCGGAATGTACCGTTGGGTTGCAAACGCTGGTCGGGACCTATCGGAGGAGAGACATCCAGCACGCAAGGGGTTTGTAACATATAGTTGCGCTGAGATGTATAGGCAGGATCGGTTACCCACTTTTCCGTAATATCCGTTTCTTTCTCAGTAAAACTTCCGCCGCAGGCGTAATCACTTTCTATGTGAATATTGGGTAAAAGGAATTTGGTGGGATCGCCCCCTCCGGGAGATTCCGGTTCGGAAAAGGCCAGGTATTCCACTTGAAAGGCATCAATATTGACAGGAAGAACAGAGTGGTTCACTAATTCAAAACGTTTGCGAATAACAGGAATCTTGTCATAAACGGAAACATGGAGCTTCACTGTGACATCCTTTAGTTCCTTATCGCCACGCAAAGTGAATATGATTTCGCAGCCTGTTGCCGCCTCCTTATTCAATGCCCAGCGGCTACGTGCCCATTTTATATCTTCTTTGATAGGGAGTATTTCAAAGTCTTCTATGAGGAAAGATTCGGGAATGGTGGTCATTTTTTCTATCCATTCTTCTTTTAAATAACCTCGTTCCGGTTGTCCGGTCAAGCCGCCTATCATCCATTTCTTGCCATCAATTTGTATACTCCCTTCACTGCTGACAGCGCGTAGCATACTCTCTCCTGTCATTCGGTTGATGAAGTTGGTCGTTGCCAGATTGGGGAATATCCGGAAAGTGCGTGACACCATCGGATTGGCCACAATGATACTCTTTTGATCTGCCGATGCGTAAATGCCCGCTTTAGACTTCTCGGAAGTGATCAGCCAGTCAAAGTTGGTTTGACTGGAAACCGGTTCGGATAAAACAGGGAGTTTACTTATTTTTTTCGCCAACAGAGTGGAGATGGTCTTTGTCATTTCAGGACCTTTTCCGGCATATCCGGCATCGAGGGTGCATGGGCGATCGGATTGATATTCTATAGTTGGCGCAATCCATAAAGCGTTGTCGCCGCTTGCACCGTCATTGGTCGGTTCTACTGCCAATTCCAGAACCCGAACTCCCTTCAGGTTTACATCAATGGACTGGGGAGCCTCGTTACCACGTACAATGCCGCTATTGTAAAGTTCTTTGTTGTCGCCTTTCAAGACGAACCGAACTGATCCATTTTCTATTTTTCCACTTTTACCGGCCAGTCCTATGAACTGTTTGTCATCTCCTTCTTTGCGGAAGTAGAGTTTCGTTCCATTAACTAACGGAAGGATGGTTAGGCTTTTGTCTGAGACCTCCACTTGAGAATCGGCAACTCCCACTTGGGCATGAAAGCGTGTGGCATTGCCGTGCAGATCTATTTTTAAGATACTTTGGGCATGGGTGCCTATCACGTCCTTAAAAGTCTGTCTTTGGATGGTGGCTGGTTCTCCGCTTACCGATTTACCGGTTTGTACCTTTCCGTATTCTTGCCACAACTTAGATAAGTCCAGTTCGGACAGTTTGATGGTGTGCTGGGCTTGTCCACATAAGCATGTGAAAAGAGTACCCATAAGAAGTAATATTTTTTTATCCATATAATTTCAATGTGTTTTTATTGATTATTACATCGTTTGTTACTATCCGTTCGGAACGGAGCGACAGGCAATCCTTCTTGATTGAATAAATTTCCGATAGTGGCATCATCGAAGCAATAGCGGACGGCTACCGGATGTTTTACTTTCGGTGAGTAAACCGTTATCTTGTTGCCTTTTATCTGCGCTTTGGCTTCTACGAAGCGCCCGTCTTCACCGGCTATGAGCAGCCCCCTGATTTCCTTCTCCGGACAGACTAACCCTTTGGAGGCATGTTTAAAAGTAAGTATGGCTTTTTTCTTGTCAACAACCATTTGTTCCAAGGTGGGGCTTTCGTATCCGTCTTTCAGTAAACCGTATTTTTTGCCCAGCGCCATGTTGGCTAATCGTACGCCTACTTCTTGTTTCTGAATCGGATGAATGGCTTTCGGATCGCCTTTGTCTGTGATAACGACGAGCGCCGTGTTGTGAACCTTGCGTGTTATCTCTTCTTGCGCTTCACGTATAAGCGCAGGTCCGTTATGGGTTGAACCGTAGTTGAACGGAGCTATTTGAACCATGTAAAAAGGAAATTCTTTGCCGAATCCACTTCTCCAGCTTTCAACCATTTTCTCTATCAACGTCGTGTATGAAGAGGGGTTGTCTCTGTTTGATTCACCCTGGTACCATATTGTTCCGGCTATGTCGTAAGGCATCAAGGGATGGATCATGCTGTTATAAAGCACACCGGGCTCTACCGGCCACCAGGGATATGTCTTGTCAATGATCGCGTCTTTTATTAGGGGGGTGTCCATGACTACCTCTCGTGGTGTCCATACTTCTGCCGGAGTTCCTCCCCAGGCTGAAACGATCAACCCTATCGGAACATTCAGCTTCTGTTGCAGGTGCTTACCGAAGAAATAGGCGACAGCACTTCGTTGTCGCATGACTTCCGGTGTACATTTTTCCCATTGCGCATAGCAGTCTTCCTGTAAGGTTCGGCTACCTTGCTTGTTCAGGCTGAAAAAACGAAGGTTGGGGTGTATGGCTGTCGCAATTTCCTCTTGTTGATTGGGGATGCCGTTATTGGGACACCATTCCATATTCGACTGCCCGCTGCATAGCCATACCTCTCCCAACATAACGTCTTTCAACTCGATTTTATTTCCTTTCATGTTGTTAGAAAATAGTTGTAGGGTATAAGGACCGCCATGTTGGGTGGTGGGTATTTGGGTTTTCCAATGCCCGCACTCGTCAATAAGAGTCTCGATAGTGTCTTTTTGCGCCCAACTTCCTACTATTTTAACTTTTGTGCCAGCTTCTCCCCATCCCCAGATGGGTGCTGAACTTTGCTGCTGGAGTACGATATGATTCGAAAAGATGGCAGGCAAAGATAGCCGGGTAGAAGTTTGCCCTTTGATAATCAGGCTGCTGCATAGGACTAAAGATAAAAATGCAATTCTTCTGGAAACATTCATAATGCTATATTTATAAGGTGAATATATAAAGGCATTATTAAAACAAACAGCTTTGCTTTAAATTCGTTTGTAAAGAAAGAGAATAGAATGATATAAATCAATGTACTTTTGTAAAAAAAAGATGGATGATTTTCTTTTTACCGGAGACTTTATTCTCCTTTTAGAAAGACAGAGATGTTTTTTCAAGGTATCTCTGTCTTTTGTCTACCGTTATCTTATTCTATATTATTTGTAAGGATTGAATGTTCCATTATCCCAGCCTTGTGTCTGCTGCAATTTAGAGTTTTGCTCCAGATGCTTGTTAGGAATGGCATAAAAATAGTAATTATCTTGAAAATCAATTTCATATTTCTGATCCAATACCACTATTGAGTCTTTAAAATAAGTGGTATAGTCTTTCTCTATATCTACTTTATCTTTTAGATTATCAAATTCTGTTGGAGAACCTTTTAGTTTGGGTAAAAGGCCATGGCGCTTGATTCCATTCATTTCGGAAGCAAACATGCGCTGACGGCGTAAGTCCCAATATCGTTTTCCTTCATAGGCAAATTCTATCTTGCGTTCCAGCATGATAGCAACTATCATTTCATTGTGTGACATGTTTTCTTTTAATCCGTACATATTATTGTCTCCGGCTGTTATTCCGGCGAGTTTACGGATGCGTTTCAATACACTATATGCTTCATCGTATTTCTGAGTTTCGGCAGCACATTCGGTGTAATTCATCAACACTTCGGCAAAACGTATTTCCACCCAGTCCGTACTACTTCTTTCGGTATCTTAAGGGGTAAAATTTACATTGATGGCTTTCCGGCAGTAGAATCCGCTGGCAGAGTGGTTGAGGGTGGAATTGCCTTGGTAAGTCCATTGGATTCTGTCTTTTTTGCCACTAAGTTCCCATAGGCAGCCGTTGTAGGCTATCGTACTGGTAAATCGTGGATCACGATTTTTCCAGAAATGAATCGGATCATAAGCTGCTGATTCTGTGATAGGATCGCCTGTGATCATTGGGTCAGATTCTACCATTTCCTTAGTGGGTTGGTTGGCTCCCGAATAATTCTGAGCTTCAGATAACGGACGGATTGCCGCATCCCAGTGATGTACGATGTCGGGTTCTTGATAGCGCGTCACGAACAAAACTTCCTTATTCATTTCATCGAACCAGATATTTTCATAGCTTTCATACAAATCATAACCGTTCGTTTCTATTTGTCCGGCAGGCTCCTTGTTATAGGCATAAGCTGTTTCCCAGCGTTCCGCTTTATTTTCCGGATTAAATTGTGAATTGGCATAATATATAACAAGATGCGGCCTTTTAGTGCCATGGCTGTGGCTTTGCTGAAATGTCCTTTGTCATCTCCTGTCCATTTCCAGGGCAAATCTTGAATGGCTTCATCCAAATCCTGAATGATCAAATTGATACACTCTGAGGTCTTGTTGTGGGTAACATACAAATCATCGGTCAGTGCCTGCGGTTCCATGACCATAGGTACGCCTCCATATTGGTGCATCATCTGGAAATACCGCTATGCCCTGAGCACTAGAGCCTGTGCTTTTAAGGAGGCTTTGGTCCCTACATCCAGATTGCCGTTCTTAATGCTGTTTAGCATGGTATTAATGTTACGGATGCTGCTGTAATTCCAAGTATCTATGGAATTGGTGGTAAGTTGTCCGTACAATATACTGGTCTCTCCATAAGCCTCGTCCGAATAACCTGCTACATCCTGATCCCATCCGGCTGCGGGATATTTGGCATCCGTGTTTTCAGGGGTCCAGTAGTCTGCCCTGAATGCGTATGACGTTGCTTCCATTCCACCCCATTCTATACGGTTGTCATAGAAACGTTTTCCACTGGCTACACCCTGGAAGAACAGGTCGACGCTCAGTCCTTTCCATGATCCTCCCACGGAGAAACCGTAATTGATTGGAGACTTGGTGTGTTTGATTACCCATCCTGGTCATTGCTATCGATCTTTCCATCCGGCTCATTAGAGTTGGTACCTCTGATATCTTGATAGTTCAACATTCCCAATTCGGGCTTTTTACCAAAGATGGTATATTCTTCGGGCAGGGCATCGAGTTCGGTTTGTGTACAGATAATGTCTGTAGCTACATAGCCCATTTGGTGGTCCGTATTGTATCCTAACTCTGATTTGTAAGGACGAATATTTTCAGCTTCGTCTTTGGTAATTAGTTCGTTGACTGCATATCCGAGGTTTCCGCTTATGTTGTAACTGAAATCTTCCCCTATCTTATCCTTATATGAGAACTCTATTTCGAAGCCTTTGGTATCGATGGTGGCATAGTTTTCTTTGGGCATGGTGCCACCAAAAGTAGAAGGCAGGCTGTCCAGGCGGTCACCTAAAATGTCGTAAGTATGTTTGTAAAATCCACCGACACTTAATGACAGACGATTACGTAGAATTTGCATATCAAATCCATAATCTATATCCAATGATTTTTCCCATGTAATTTCTGTATTGGGGATTACACTGGCTGATACCCCGTTGCTCAACGAACCGAAGTAGGCGCCTGAGTTGAGGTTATAGCGTTGCATCCACTGTCAGCTACCTACAGCATCGTTGCCTAGCAAACCGATTGATCCGCAAAGTTTCAGGTAGTCTATAAACCCGATGTTGTTTTTAAAGAAATTTTCTTCTGAAATACGCCAGGCGACAGATGCGGAAGGGAAGAAACCCCAGCGGTGTTTTGGATCGAAATTGATAGAACCGTCATAGCGGAAAGAGGCTTCCAGCAAGTATTTACTATCATAAGTATAGCCCTGCCGACCTACATACGAAAGACGTCCGCCTTCTGAACCACTTCCGTTTAGTGTCGAATTCTTTGGATCGGAACTGCCTGCAAAGATTTGATCTACGGCAGAGGAGATGAAATAATTTCGTTGCCCGTCCAGCCAGTCGTTAGTATCCTCATACTGTTCGTATACAAACAATGCGTTGATATCGTGTTTGCCGAAGGTCTTGTTGTAGGTAACCATGGCGTTCAACTGATAACTGTTATCATTATTGTATTTCTCATACAGAAACTCTCCATCATCTCTGGTTTTGACATAATCAATTTCATTGGTTGGGATATGATTGTGTGTGCCGGTTGTTTTAAATACGTACAAGTCGTAGGGACGACTGAAACGTTTGATGAAAGTATGCCACTCATACCGGTTGTATGACAGTTTCAGGCTTAAGCCTTTAATGAAAGGAGTATCGTACTGGAGAGCTACATTTATCCCGTAGTTGGAATAACGCTTTTTATTATAACCGCTATTCCCGTTAATAACCTCCATGGGGTACCATGCCAGGAATGTCTCGTTGGGTTCTCCATCGATATAGGGGGCAAAAAGACCACGGCGTAATAGTCTGTTATAGAGATTACCCATGTTGCCATTGTCGTTATCCCATTTCCAGTAAGGTTTGCGATCGTTTCGGGTGTCCATATTCAGGTGTAAAGAAGCCTTCAGTCCCAAAGAAATATGGAAATGCCAATTGTTCTACAAACTTATTCCGAAAACGAAATAGAGTTGGTTTTCGTATGGATTAGCTATCAGTTTACCAAAAACAGATGGAGTGAATCCGGATGAAATATTCAATGTTTTGGTAGCCGAAAGTCCGACATTAACCACATTAAATTTATCAGCGTATTCTCCTTCCCATGGGGTGAACCCGGCTTCGACAGCCAAGTCTACTCCCTTTACAGTGAATGGATAGCTGAGTTCGCAATAACTGGACCAGGCACGTCTTTCATTTTCCCGGTAATCGTTTCCGGCAAAGGTGGTATACCAGGCCAACGATAACGGGAAACTTTCACTAATGGTATAGACAGCTCCTGCTTCAAAGGTGTGACCTGTGGTGCGGGGAGTATAGTGGAAATAGTTGAATGGTTCGTCTTCACTTTGGTAAAAGTAGTTATTAAGGCACAGTTGGAGGTTTTTATATTCATACTCCAGCGTAAGGTCTATTTCATTATTCTCGTTTCTGAATTCTGTCGATCCCCATGCCGATAGGGTCCATCCTTTCCACTCTACGCCGAGAGTAGGCTGTACGGAAGCATTTCCATTCTTCATTCCACGCCAGATGTAACTGCTTACCAGGTCGGCATTGATAAATACTTCTTGTGCCTGTATGGCAAAGGGGCAAAAGATGAAAGCTGCAAGTATGGCTAATTTCTTCATTAAAATGGCGGATTATTTTTTCGGGCTGCAAAGATAGGTAATTACTGGCAAAATTCGTGGCTAAGGGGCATCGATCTTTTCAGGGTAACGAATAAATGCACCGGCGGAGAAAAGGAAAGTTCATGATTTACCATGCTTTATCGTCAAAACGTCCCTCTTTGTCGAGTTCTTTTGTCGGGTATGGACAAAAGGGGGTATTTTTGTGGACTAATCTTCAGAAAGACTTTATCATAATGAAACAGATTAATAAGCAGCAATTACTGGAGCAGGTGGTTTATCTCGTCATCTGGCTGACTGTCATCTTCGTACCGTTGGTGGGTGACTATCTGTTTTCATCCATCAGTTCGATACATACTTTCAGCTGGCAGACCATACGGGTAGCATGGCTGTTGACGTTACCCTTTTTTCTGCTTTTTGTAGTGAACAACTATTTACTTGCCCCCCGATTGTTGCTTCGGAAGCGATATTGGTACTATGCATTTTCGTTGATAGGAGTCATTGTTCTGCTTTTTTTCTTATATCCCTCCTTCAGCCGACCGAGGCACAGGCAGTTCAACAACCCGATGCCCGTTCCTCCCGGTTATATTTATGAAGAACATTCGTCTCAACCACCCATGCCCAAGCGAGTGATGGATCCGCTCCGGCAGGGGCCTTATCCTTTGCCGGGCTATCTTTTTGGACGTTTCTCACTGGCTTTGCTGGTGGTGGGGTTCAATGTGGCTATCAAGCTTCTATTCAAGTCCATGCGGGATGAAGAGGCACTGAAAGAGTTGGAACACCAGCATCTGCAATCGGAATTGCAATATCTGAAGTATCAGATCAATCCGCATTTTTTTATGAATACGCTCAACAACATTCATGCACTGGTCGATATGGATGCCGGGAAAGCCAAGAAGACCATTGTCGAACTCTCTAAACTGATGCGTTATGTGCTTTATGAAGCAAGTAATAAAACGATTTTGCTTTCGCGTGAGATACAGTTTCTTGATAACTATATTACCCTGATGAAGCTTCGTTATACCGATAAGGTTTGCATCATGTGCGACATGCCCGGCGAAATACCAAAAGTACAGATACCGCCTTTACTCTTTATCTCTTTTGTAGAGAATGCATTTAAGCATGGAGTGAGTTATCAGAAAGAGTCGTTCATACGAGTTGCCATGACTGTAGAAGATGGGAAACTTGCGTTTCGCTGTTCCAACAGCAATTGGGGAAAATCCGGTGAACAGAATCATGGCATCGGATTGGAAAATGTCCGTAAGCGGTTGAGGCTTTTGTTCGGGCAGGACTATACCCTGTCTATTAACGAGCGCGAGGGTAGTTTTAACGTTTTATTAATCATTCCTCTGTTATGATAAAATGCATTGCTATTGATGACGAGCCGTTGGCACTTGAACAATTGGTAGGTTATATTTCACGTGTCCCTTTCTTGCAACTAATTGCTTCCTGTCAGGATGCTTTCGGTGCCATGCAGGTGCTTTCTGAAGAAGAAATAGACTTGATGTTCGTCGATATTCATATGCCGGACCTGAACGGACTCGATCTGGTGCGTTCATTGGTAGTGAAACCTCTGATTGTGTTTACCACCGCCTATCCGGAATATGCTGTTGAAGGTTTTAAAGTGGATGCGGTGGACTATCTGTTGAAGCCGTTCGAGTTTCAGGATCTCCTGAAGGCTGCGGACAAGGCACGCAGGCAGTTTGAGTATCATTTGCAGGATTACGGGGGAGGGGCAGAACCGGATTTGCTGGAACGGGACGGTTCGTTGTTTGTGAAGTCCGAATCCAGGATTATCCGTATCAATGTGGCGGATATTTGTTATATCGAAGGCATGAGTGAGTATGTGCGCATTTACACGAATATGGCGGATAAGCCGGTAGTCACTCTGCTGAGTATGAGAAAACTGGAAGAGCGTCTGCCGCAAGAAATGTTTATGAGGGTACATCGCTCCTATATCGTCAATCTCCGGAAAATAACGGAGGTCTCACGGTTGCGCATCATTTTTAATAAGAATATATACATACCTGTCGGCGACAATTATAAGGAGAGGTTTACAGAATATATCAACAAGATTTGTATCAGCAGTTAAGGTCGGGTTACAGGCCATAAGAATGGGCTGTAATCTACAAGTGGATTACACCTTGCAGACTACAGCCCGTGGCTCTGTAACTTGTAGTTTCTTACTTGATTCCCAGTTTCTTTGCGATATCTTTAGGAAGCGCATCTTTGTGAACCAGAATATTCATAGTCTTGTAAGCAACGAAAGCTTTAGAAGCATACCAGGTACCTTTGTACTTGTTATTAGTGCCCCAAGAGTTTTTCACCATAAAGTATTCTTTTCCGTTCTGATCTTTGGCGATACCGTAGATAATCATTCCGTGGTCATCGGTTGTTTCCCAGTTATCGAAAGCCGTCTGGCGCATTTCCTGAGTAACTTTAATTTCCGGCAGTGGTTTTGAAGTCAGTTCTTTGCGTTTGTCAGCGGCGGTCATTCCGGTCCAGCGGGCCATATCCGAACCTGTCAGTTCAGCACCCTTGGCTGCGTCCGGCATTACGGCGATGCCGTCACGGGTAAATCCTTCTTCGCTGACGTCACTACCCCATGCGAACGTGTATCCGTTCTTTACAGCATTGTCCATTACAGCCATGAATTCGTCAAGCGGCAGGTTGTATGACAATCCGTTGCGCCAGTTGTCCTGAATTTCGATGGCAAACTGTGAATAGAAGGGGTGGTGTGTGTATGAAGTCAGAGATACATAGTCGTCCGGATTCAAACCCAGAGACTGTGCAAAAGTCATCGGAGTATATTCTTTACCTTTGTAAGTGAAGTTCTCCGGACATTGTCCGAGGTAAGTGTCATAGATGGCGCAAAGACCCTTTTTCCATACCGGAGTCAGTTTCTTCAGTTTGCCTTTGGCAATGGCGTTTACATAACCTTCCGCTGTTGCATCGAGTTCGTTGTGAACGGGCAGTGAGTCACCATACATGATTCCCGGCATGGCTTCTTGCGGAACAAGTCCGTAGTTCTTCATACAGAACATGATGTCATAGAAGCTTCCGCCCGGAGAGAAGGAGCTGTCGCCATGATAGCGGACATAGTTAACGGCGCGGTCGACCATTGTGTGGTGTACAACGAACATTTCAGAAAGATCGTATTCGCCTTTTCCCGTACGGAGTAGTTCCGATTCGAGGAAACCGAGGCTCGAGAAGCTCCAGCAAGTGCTTGAACGATTCTGGTTTTTGATGGATGTAATCGGGTTTTCTTTCACTGTCGTGAAAACGAAGCCTTCTTCTTTTGGTTTGTCTTTGCCCAATGCGCTCAGACTGATCAAGCCTAAAGCGGCCAGGAGGATTGTCTTTTTCATTATTATGTCGTTTTTATTAATATTTATGCGACAAAGATAGCTGAATATCCTTAAATATGGAAATGAACGTCTATCTTTACTGCTATATTTTAGTGTTTTATTCTCGTTGACGCAGCTTTGTTTCTATATTCTTTGGGCGAAACTCCCACATATTGTTTAAAATATTTTCCAAAGAAAGATTGTGTCGGAAAATTCAGTTGATCCGCTATCTCTTTTATGCTCAGATCAGATTCCTCCAATAATTGTTTTGCTTCGGTTATCACCATCCGTACGATCCATTGCAAGGCACTATCTCCTGTTTTCTCCTTGATAATGGCCGAGAAATAACGGGGAGTGATATGCTGCATCCTTGCATAAAAAGAAACGTCACGTTCCTTGCGATAGAAACGGAACAGAGACAGCATGAAATTCTGAAAGACAACATCTTTTTTTCCCTGTTGTAAAGGCTGCAAGGGCTGGTTGGTAAAATACATGTTTAAGATTTCATAGCAGATAGTCTGTCCCATCGATTTTATCAGTTCCAGTTTCAGATGCTGATACTGGACATTCTCCTTCTGGCAGTCTTCCGCATTTATCCTATCCCATAGATTATTCAGCAAATATTCAAAATGGGCACATTGTTCATCAGACAAGGAGACACATGGATTTTTCCGCATAAAGAGCTGGCTTTCCACATTTATCACTTTGTTTACAATCGGTAGAATATAGTAAAAGTCCACTTCAACCATAATCCCCTCGGCATCTTCACTCTTATGCAACAAGTGCACCAAGGTAGAAGCCATATAGATATAAACATCCCCGGGTTTGATATGATAATGGCAACCTTCTAAAGAGACCTCTACACTGCCACGTTGACAATAGAAGATACCACATTTATTGAATGTCGAAATTATTTGTCCCTCTTTAAGTATTTGAAACGTATCACTGGTAAGCAGAATCCTCCGAAAAGGCATTTGTTGTTCTATCATTTTTCTGTTCTTAAATTATAAGCCGGTTACAAAATAAATACAAATCGCAAAGTTTTTATCTGTATACAGACTGAAAAGATACAAATAGAACAATTTATCATTCATTTCAACCTTTCTATCTCCTCCCTTCCCAATAACTTTGCATCTGAAATACAAATGTACGCAAATTATGAAACAGATTTATCTTATTCTAACAGGGATTTTTCTTATACTGTTTATTTCCTGTGCCCGGCGCACCAAGGAAAATAAAGATTATCAAACAGTAAAAATAGACACAGTCATTGCTGCTGACAAACAGAAATTTCTACAATTTCCGGGGAGAGTAAAAGCCGCTCAGGATATTAGTCTTTCTTTTCGGGTAAGTGGCACTATCAACAAAATATACGTGAAAGACGGGGCGCAAGTACGAGAGGGGCAACTCTTGGCCGAATTGGATCCGACTGACTATCAAGTACAACTGGACGCTACGGAAGCTGAATACCGTCAGGTAAAGGCCGAAGCGGAAAGAGTCATGGCTCTCTATGAAGAGAACGGAACCACGCCCAATGCCAATGACAAGGCTGTCTATGGACTGAAACAAATCACAGCCAAATATAAACATCATCAAGATCAGTTGGCATATACCCGCCTTTATGCTCCTTTCAGCGGATATGTGCAAAAACGTTTGTTCGAAGCCCATGAGACCATAGGAGCCGGCATGCCTGTCATCTCGATGGTAAGTGCAGGTGCACCCGAGGTGGAAATCAACTTGCCGGCAGCTGAATATATCCGGCGTAACCGGTTCAACCGCTATCACTGTACATTCGATATTTATCCGGGAGAAACCTACCCGTTAAAACTGATCAGTGTCACTCCTAAGGCAAATGCTAACCAGTTGTATACCATGCGACTTCAGCTAATACCCGGAAAACAGGCTGTTCCTTCTCCCGGTATGAATGCCATGGTGACTATCTTTTGCGATACAGATCGCTCCGGTATGTTATCCGTCCCTACCAGTGCCCTCTTGCAGAAAGACGGAAAGTCGTATGTTTTTATCTACAATGCATCAGACCATACCGTACACAGTTGTGAAGTATCTGTATTGCGGTTGACAAATGACGGACACAGCCTTATTTCTTCTGACGGACTGCAACCCGGAGACAGAATCGTATCTTCAGGAGTACATCATATAGAAAACGGGGAAACCGTAAAAACTCTGCCTGAAATCACTCACACAAATATAGGAGGACTATTATAATGGATATAAGTAAATGGGCATTCCATAATCGTAACCTGATTTATTTCCTGATAGCCGTCCTGATGTTCGGAGGAGCTTATTCCTGCTATCAGATGAGTAAACTGGAGGATCCGGAAATAAAGGTAAAACTTGCCATGGTGGTCACCACATACCCTGGGGCTTCGGCACATCAGGTAGAGTTGGAGGTGACAGATGTATTGGAAAAGAACATCCGCACTATGGGAAATATAGATAATATAGAAAGTTATTCTTATAATGATCTGTCACTTATACAGATTGAACTTCTGAGCACGGTGCCGGATGATGATGTAGAGCAATGCTGGGATATGCTGCGTCGCAAAGTCAATGATGCCCGGGCTTCACTGCCCGAAGGAGTCAGTGCTCCCATTGTAAAAGATGACTTCGGGAATGTGTACGGTATGTTTTACGCTTTGACTGGTGATGGTTTGTCCGATCGTGAGCTGTCGGACTATGCCGAACTGATTAAGCGTGAAGTCGGTGAACTGGAAGGGGTAGACCGGATAGATCTGTATGGAAAGCGTCCGGAGTGCATCAACATCTCTTTGTTGCAGGATCGTATGGCAAATTTGGGTGTAAAGCCTGCTGAAGTTCTTGCTACCCTGAACGGTCAAAACAAGACTACCTATACGGGTTATTATGACAATGGTGACAATCGGATCCGTGTGACTGTCAATGATAAATTCAAGACGGTGGAAGATATAGGTAAAATGCTTATTCAAGGACATGATGACGACCAACTGCGTCTGAGCGACATCGCACAAATAGAGAAAGGCTATGAAGAGCCGACCCGTAACGAAATGTACTATGACGGTGAGCGTGCACTGGGCATTCTGATTGCCGCTACCAGTGGTTCGGACATCGTGAAAGTGGGGCATGCCGTAGAGGTCAGACTGGCGGAACTCAAGCTCGAACGTCTGCCTGCCGGAGTCGAATATCAAAAGGTATTCTACCAACCGGAGCGTGTGGGCGAGTCTTTGGGTACATTTGTCATTAACCTGATAGAGTCAGTCATCATCGTAGTGCTTATCCTGATGATTGCCATGGGATTTAAGAGCGGGGTCATCATAGGCATCAGCCTGGTGGTTACTGTTTTCGGTTCATTCTTATTTCTTTATTCCGCAGGAGGAACCATGCAGCGTGTATCCCTGGCTGCCTTTGTGTTGGCTATGGGGATGCTGGTCGATAATGCCATTGTCATTATCGATGGGATATTGGTAGATCTGAAAGCCGGGAAGGACCGGATGGAGGCAATGACCGCCATAGGGCGGCAGACTGCCATGCCATTGCTGGGAGCTACACTGATCGCCATCATCGCTTTCTTGCCGATTTATATGTCGCCGGATACGGCAGGTGTCTATACGCGTGATCTTTTCATAGTACTTGCCGTTTCTTTGCTGCTCAGCTGGGTGTTGGCGTTGGTTCATGTACCGTTGATGGCTAACCGTCGTCTGCATTTTGCCGTAGAAGCCGATAGTGGTGGCAAACGGGTTTACAAGGGGAAGATTTATGCCGCATTGCGTACGGCACTTCGTTTCGGATTGGCACACCGGTGGAGTTTTGTTTTTACCATGGTCGGTTTGCTGGCTCTTTCTGTTTTCGGCTATCAGTACATGCGACAGGGTTTCTTCCCCGATATGGTTTACGATCAGCTCTACATGGAATATAAACTCCCCGAAGGGAACAACTATACCCGCGTAGAACAGGATCTGAAAGAGATAGAAGCTTACTTGAAAGGACGTAAGGAAATCACCCATGTCACGGCTTCCATCGGCGGTACTCCCGGGCGGTATAATCTGGTGAGAAGTGTGGCTAACCCGTCACTCTCTTATGGAGAACTGATCATCGACTTCACCTCTCCCGAGGAGTTGGTAGACAATATGGATGAAATTCAGCGCTATCTGTCGGCGACTTATCCGAATGCTTACATCAAACTGAAGCGCTATAACCTGATGTTCAAGAAATACCCCATTGAAGCACAATTTCTGGGACCCGATCCTGCTGTTCTTCACCAATTGGCCGACAGTGCACGCAACATCATGAAGAATACCCCCGAAGTATGTCTTATCACTACCGATTGGGAGCCTCAAATACCTGTTCTGACCATTGAATATGACCAACCTGCCGCACGCGCACTGGGTTTGAGCCGCAGTGATGTCAGTATGTCTTTATTGACTGCTGCCGGTGGCATTCCTATCGGATCTTTTTATGAAGGCATACATAAGAACAATATCTATCTGAAATGCCTGGATAAGGAAGGGCAACCGATAGAGGACTTGGGCAATACACAAGTCTTTTCTGTCTTACCATCCCTGAACGGGTTGTTGAACGAGGAGACCATGGTCAAGTTGAAGACTGGTACTCTTTCTAAAGAAGACCTGGTAGAAAGTATGATGGGGAGCACGCCGTTGCAGCAAATCAGCAAAGGAATCGATATTCGTTGGGAGGACCCTGTAGTGCCCCGTTACAACGGACAACGCAGTCAACGTGTGCAATGTTCTCCTGCTCCGGGCATTGAAACGGAGAAGGCACGACTGGCCATTGCGGATAAGATAGAGCAGATACGGTTACCCGATGGATATTCATTGGTGTGGCAAGGTGAAAAGATAGCCAGCGACCAATCCATGAAATATTTGTTCAAGAACTTCCCCTTAGCGATAATCCTGATGATCGCTATTCTGATTATGTTGTTCAAGGATTACCGTAAACCCATTATTATCTTCTGCTGTCTGCCGATGATATTCGTAGGGGTAGTGGCCGTGATGCTGCTTACCGGAAAGGTTTTCAACTTTGTAGCCATTGTGGGAACACTGGGACTGATTGGTATGTTGATTAAGAACGGCATTGTGCTGATGGATGAAATCACCTTGCAGATTAATGCCGGTATAGAACCGGTCACCGCATTGATAGACAGTTCGCAAAGCCGTCTCCGTCCCGTAATGATGGCATCGCTCACCACTATTTTGGGGATGATTCCATTGCTGTCCGACGCTATGTTCGGTTCACTGGCAGCAGCCATTATGGGAGGGTTGCTATGCAGTACACTTATCACACTGCTTTTTATACCCATATTATATGCTTTATTCTTCAAGATAAGAAACGACTGAATAAAAAACGAGAACTGATGAAAAAGATAATTATACTTTCTCTTTGCTTTATGTTGTCGGGCCTCTGTGCTCCGGCATTCGCACAAGAGACACTCAGTCTGCAAGAGTGCCGCGAAATGGCATTGAAATACAACAAAGAAATGGCGGCCTCCATTAAACAGACGGAAAGCACCCACTACACAGCCAAAAGTTACAAGGGGAACTTCTTCCCCAATTTTACAGCCAGCGGCACCGGACTTTACAGTAATGCCGACGGAAGTTACGGGATAGCCGGTGGCAATCTGCCCACTTTTCTGCCCGATGCGACCGGACAACTCATACCTAATGGCGGCTTTGCCTATTTTCCGGGTATCAATCTGGATTATAAGATAGGATGGGTCTATATGGGGGGGATACAGTTGGAACAGCCGCTTTATATGGGTGGCAAAATCACTGCTGCCTACAAGATGTCGGTACTGGGAAAACAGATGGCGCAGATGAATGAAACCCTGACTGCTACCGAAGTGATTCTGAAAACCGATCAGGCTTATGCTCTTGTGGTGAAAGCCAAAGAGATGAAGGCAGTAGCCAATGCCTATCATGCGGTACTTACCGAGCTGAAGAAGAATGTAGAAAGTGCATACAAACATGGTCTGAAACCACAAAACGATGTATTGAAGGTACAGGTCAGACTGAATGAGAGCGAGCTGGCTGTTCGTAAGGCGGAGAATGCGCTTCGGCTGGCTACCATGAACTTGTGTCATCTCATTGGAAAGCCGTTGACTGCCGACATCCATGTTTCCGGTAACTTTCCGGAGATAGAGCAGGGATTGGAAATTCAGGTATTGGATATCACCGCCCGTCCTGAATATACCATCCTGGACAAACAAGTTGCCATAGCCAAACAGCAGGTGAAACTGAACCGCAGTGAATTGTTGCCCAAAGTCGGTATCAAAGGTTCTTACGATTATGTACATGGTTTGGAACTGAATGACAAGAATTTCCTGGACAATGCCAGTTTTTCCGTCTTGCTCAATGTCAGCATACCGCTTTTCCATTTCGGTGAACGAAGCAACAAAGTGCGCGCAGCCAAGGCGAAACTGGAACAGACCCGCTTGCAACAGCAAAGCCTGAACGAGCAGATGTTGCTGGAACTAACCCGGGCGGCCAATAATCTTGATGAGGCAAAACTGGAAAGCGAGCTTGCCGACCGTTCTCTTCAACAGGCCGAAGAAAACAGACGCGTCAGCAAAAGCCAATATGAAGTGGGGTTGGAAACCCTTTCTGACCATCTGGAAGGACAAGCCTTGTGGCAACAGGCATACGAAACGAAAGTGAATGCGCATTTCCAGCTTTATCTGAATTATGTGGCTTATTTGAAAGCGGCAGGTATATTATATAACAAGATTAATTTATAAAAACTTAAACCGATGAAAAAGAATCTTTATTGGATGGCAGCAGCATTCATCACTTTAACTGCTGTAGGTTGTACAAATGCGAAGAAAGCCGATGTGTCTGCGGCAGGCAGCGATACCACACAAGTGGTAGATATGCACACTGCCGAAACCTCTCTCGATTACTATGGAGTTTACAAAGGTACGATTCCGGCTGCCGATTGTCCGGGCATAGAACTGACTCTGACCCTGAAAAAGGACCGCACTTATACATACCACTGGCTTTACATTGATCGCAAAGATGCCGAGTTTGATGAAACCGGAACATTCACGGTAAAAGACAATCTGCTGACACTTACTGAAAAAGGAGGCGAAGTCTCTTACTTTAAGGTGCAGGAGGGCAGCTTGGTGATGCTGAACAATGAGAAACAACCTGCTACCGGTGCTTTGGCTGATGCTTACGTTCTGAAGCAGGAAGAAGTGTTCCGTGATTAGTCTATTGTATTTTCGCCCGGTATGTCCGTTCTGAGAAGGTAAAGTTGAAGAAGAGTGCCAGCCCTTGTTCCCGTTGCATACCGTTGGGTAGATGGAGTTGATCACTGTATTTCACTCCTAACGAGAGGACATTTCCGTTATAGAGAGTGAAGTTGCTTCCTGCACAGATGTAGTAGTTGGTTGCTTTCTTCTTCTGGATGACCATATATGAATTGTTGACGCCCGCTCCGAGTAACAGTTTCACCGGATTGCGGTAGATATTGCCTGCTGTGTAGGCCATACCTGCCGATAACCGGTGTTGGTTTTCGAAGCGGACGTTGCTTTTTGAAGACTTCATGCGGCTCCAATCCGTATATTTGTATTCGGCTGTCAGCATCCAGCGGAGGCTATTGTATGATAATCCCGCCCCGATAAACTGCGGGAGGCATTGGCGCACATAACGTTGGCTTTCATCAATCGACTCGCTGCCCGACGAACTGCTCACCGACAGGTTGTTGTCTTGTGCTAGATCTTGTGAGTACCCGTATACAAGCCCTGCTACAATGGACTTATCCCTATTTAGAGAAAACTTGTATTGCACACCGAAATCGACATAAAAAGCATGCTTGTAAGAACTCTCTTCCACACTGAGACTTCCCTGAGTCTCTGTTTGTTTGATGGTTCCGGTCACGTACGAAAGATTAGCACCGACAGAGAAACCTTTGAAAAGGCGGTAGGCGGTACTGATACCCATTTTAGATAGCCCCCCTTCTCCTTCAAAAAGTGATGATACGGTGGAATTTCCGGTTCCCGTGATGTCCTGATCCAGTGTGATAGCGTATCCCATACTGCTGACCGGTGCCATAAATACAGCCCCGTACCAATGGGGAGTGAGACGGCAACCGATGCTGAGGTTATTCAGGTTTCCCACTACTGAATGATTGCTTGTTCCGGTTTGGGTGTAGATTTTGTATGCCCCCATCAGTCCGGCGTCTATCAGAAAACGTTGTCCTTCGATGGCGGTAAGTGAGGCAGGATTGGCAGTATTCAGGAAGTTATAGCTTTGCAGGGCGATTCCCGCTCCGCCCAGTCCGGCGTATTGTCCGCCTTCTCCGGTTGAAAGTTCGCCCAGGCCGAACATGGATGTAGGGGAATTGGTTGTGTTCTGACTATATATTAATAAGGTGGAGTGACAAAGCGTAAGCAGTAGAATCAGCTGTCTTTTCATGGGTTATATGTTTTATAAAGTATGGTTAGTTTCACGGGGCTACTGTCCGGATGGCCGGCATCTCCAAATACGACTCCACTCAGAGTGGTGAAAAACAAATTGTCCGGAAGCATCAGCTGAAGGATTTTCCGGTTGTATCCCACTGTCCCCAGATTGCTTTGCAGGAAAGAGGTAATATCGAAAGAGTAATAGGTATCTTCTCCCATCATTTCGTCCGTTACCAGGCTTCCGGTTTGTACCGAACTGCCTGAAATATCCGTCACGACATCTTCCGTTACATTGTTTTCGTCGGCTGTATATAGTGTCAGCGATTCGGGGAGAGGATACCGTTCGCCATACGTCTCTTTTACCGGATAAAGGCGGAGGAGCGCACTTTCGATAGTTACCAGTCTGCCTTCGGCGCGCAAGTCATTGAGGAATGGGAAGTCGATGTTGAGATACATTCCTGTCAGTCCTTGCAGGTAGGCCTGGTGGTCGGACTTTTCCGAAGGAAGCCCGTTATTGATTCCGCTTTGTAAGGAGGAGAGGGCTGTCTGGCTACGGTCACAACTGACCTGGTTGAACCTCAGGTCGCTGTTGGCCGGGAAACTGGCGGACAGTTCCGTTGCGTCTGTTTTCGTCTGGTGATAATAAAGTGTGATGCACAGGCTTGAATCATTCACCATGAAACCGTTGATACAACTTCCTCCCTCTTCGGGAATGAATGCAATGCCTTTGAAATAGTCGCGGAAGTATTCCTGTGACTCCATCTCGCGTGATCCGTTTTGGAAACGTTCGAACCACTCGAGTCCCCATTCGTCGGGGAGGCGGATTTCGTGTTCCCGGGCGGTTTCGCCCGGAGTGGGAGTGAAGGTGAACGAAGCTAAGGGAGTGGCATGGTACGCCACTGTCGATTTATTATACAGGTATCCTTCGTCCAGCGACAGATTTTCTGAGAGGCTGTGCAGTGAGATGCGTTGCGGATTCAGAGTATCTCCCAGATAATTGCCCGAAGAGTAGAATCGGATGGTAATGGAATCGAAACCATAATCGGCGTCTTCGCTGAATGAAACTCCCGGTACGTCATATTCTGCATAGAAAGCGGTTTTTATTTTGCCCCAGACGGGATCGTCAATGGTTCCTATCTGGCAGACTGTGTCGCCCGATGTGGCAAGAGAATCACTCAGGATAGTGCTGATGCGGACCGTGCAAGTATCGGTCTGCACCGTCCGCAGGGAACTTTCCACCCATTTGCCTCCTACTGTTGACAGTTCGTCCCGGCAAGAGGCAAGGAGGGATATTAAAAGAGTGATGAATAAAAATGATAGGGTTTTCTGTTTCATTAATCGGATAATTTTGCCGCAAAAGAAGTCGATTTCTCTTCCCTGTTAAAAAACTATCGACTAACTGGAATGATTTATCGACTGCATTTTGGTTGGTAGAGAGAATGTGCCTGTTAGTCGATCCTTTTTTTCACCCTTACTGATGTCGTCTACATTTGCGGTCAGTAATTAACGATTAAAAAACAGAATAAAAGAATGACTGGAATAGAAAAAACTGTAGCGAGTAAGTCCGCGTCCGGAGCATTGGTGCTTTGTGCCATACTCTTTTGTTTGTGTGCCTGTACGGAAGATGCTTCCTATACGGCCGGAGTATGGTACCGGCGTTCGGACTTTGACGGGGTAGCACGGACCGATGCTGCCGGTTTCACCATTGGCAACAAAGGGTACATCTGCGGAGGCTATAACGGAAAAACGACCCGGCTCGCCGACACTTGGGAATATGATATCGACAATGACTGGTGGACTCAGCGTGCCGATATGCCCGGTACGGTCCGCAATGCTGCCACCGGCTTCTCGGTAGGTAGCAAAGGGTATGTCACTACCGGATACAATCCCGATCAGAAATACCTGTCCGATACGTGGGAGTATAATCCGGAAACGAATAGTTGGAGGCAGATGGACGACTTCAAGGGAGGAGCCCGCTATTATGCCATTGGTTTCGGCATTGATAATTATGGTTATGTGGGAACCGGTTACAACGATAATTACCTGAAGGACTTTTATCGTTTCGACCCTACTGCTGCAGCCGGTTCACAATGGACTATCGTGAATGGTTTCGGAGGACAAAAGCGTCAGGGAGGTACGGCATTTGTCATCGACGGGAAAGCTTATGTCTGCGGAGGGCAGAACAATAATTCCGATGTATCGGACTTCTGGTGCTTCGACCCTTCCGCTGCTACACCTTGGACACAACTGAGAGACATCGCCAATACGAGTGATGATGATTACGATGATGACTATACATCTATTGTCCGTTCTTATGGAGTCAGTTTTGTGATCGATGGAAAAGCTTATCTGACTCTGGGTTCCACTGCCGGAGGAAGTTATTATTCGAATTATTGGATTTATGATCCGGCAACCGATCTTTGGGAAGGTGACGACCTGACGGCGTTTGAAGGAAGTACCCGTATTCATGCTGTTTGCTTCTCTACCGGGACCCGGGGTATTGTTGCGACGGGTGGCAGTGGTTCGAGTTCTTACTTTGACGATACCTGGGAACTGAAACCTTATGAATATGAAGAGGAATAAGAAGCTGCTTTGTATGATATGCGTTGCTTGCGCTGTCTCAGTCCTCTTTTTCTATGATCGGCATGAAGCTTGTACGTATCGTCTCAAAGTAATTGAAACAGAAAATGGGAACGGATATGGTTATCAGATTCTTTGTGGCGACCGGGTAGTGATCTGCCAACCATACATACCTTCCCTTCCGGGGCGGAAAGGGTTTGCTTTGGAAGAAGATGCCCGGAAAGTAGGCAACCTGGTATTGGAACGGATCAGGCAGGGAAATGATTTTACAATATCGGCTGCCGACCTGAAGGGGCAGGGAATTTCCGGCGATTAGTGAACAGGTGTTTTTAGGATACATTCGAAACTATGTTCCCGTTAGTTTAAAACCAAAGTCCTCTGGGGTTTAAACTAACGGGTTTTTACACCGGAAATCTAAGTGATTGATTTTATCTTTTTGAAAATCAAAAAGTAAGGTCTAAATCCAAAGGTAATAAGTAACACATTAGTAGCAAAAGTCTTGCTGCATATTGCGTTTCTCTGCATAATTTCAAATATCTTTATCACAAAGATAGTCAATATTTCGGTTCTTCGTCAAATTTGGTGGTAAGTTTTCCTCTACTCATTTATCTAATTCAGTCAGCGCCTGTTTTTTCTTATCAAAGTAAGTAAAAAAGGATAATTACCAACTTGGAAATAAAGAGATAAGAAATTTACCACCAAATTTGAAGAAGAACCTTTAAATAGCTTAACTTTCCTCTCATTAACCAACAAATGGTGTAATCCAAAAAGCTAAAGAAAGTTTATTTGCGTACAGTTCCGGATTCTAAAAATTTTCGCCAAGAAAAAAAGACTTGCTTATAATGTCAAGGAAACGTCTAATGACAAGTGTATAAGAACTAGTATACTATAATTTGTTCAAATCCATATTCCAGTCAAATATAACTTTACGAACGAACAATAGTAATTAAAAAGAGACCCTCCAAAGGCTTCTATAGTATAACGAATAACACCTCACAATATTTAGAACATGTTTGAATTTCTATTAGAATCCTTTTTATTGTTATTCCGAGGGAGTGCTAGTGAAGTTTATGACCTTCACTAGCGTTCGGAACATATCTTAATAAAATCAATGAATCAGAGAAGTAAATAGCAAAGAGGGATAAAATCCAAAACAAACTCTTTTTTATGGTAAATAAACTCTCTTTAGTTCAATGGGGATTGTCGGACGCTCCACAGCTTTGCGACAAGTCACACGAATATTCTCATCAACACCACGTATATTGCCGGAAATGTAAGGCATGTCAATGGAAGGAATGCCACTCTCATGATACCCCATAGATGTCATGGGAAAAACAAAATAGCGAGGGTTCTGCGCATCTATAAAAGGACAATTCTCTTCGTACTCTGCCGTACTCAGTTCCAACATAAATTCAAAATATTCACGGCTCATTTCTATTTGCTTTTCAAAAGGTAAAGTTTTGTCCAGTTTCCAGATAGCAGTGCAATCCATAGGATACAAAGGATTACCTTCCTGATCGAGGACTACAAGGTACATATGTCCGGGTATCTCTACTAATTCAATACTTAGCCCTGCGCTCAGACAAAGGCTGGCCATTGCACAAGTAAGTGTGGTACAATGTCCCTGGCCATTATTAAACACTTCGGCAAAAGTAGACAGATGCGTTCCCTCGAAAGAATATACTACTCCATATTTATTCATCAACCAATAAAATGCAACCAATTGATCCTTTACATAATCATTTCCCCATTGATAACCAAAAAATCCATCTTTTATGCCTGCGATATCATTCATTGCTTCCTGCTTCAGTTTACTTACCATGGGATTATTGGGTGAAACATAACCAAAGAGAAAAGGAGCAAAAGACAAATAACATATTTCATCATCTTCTCTAATAGGATATTCACCCCAATCCAAAGTTTTCAAATATGCAATATAATCCTTAGCATCTGGAGTATCCAGTTTCCAATAAACAGAGTATGGATCTTCTTGAAAAGGGGAGATATTAAACTGTTTGGAATATTGACAAATTGTATTTCCTTTCATTCCGATTTCCCATTCCATCATAATTGGCATTGCCGATTTTATGGAAGAGAATTTTTCGTATTTCCATTTAATAGGAAAAGACATTTCGATACGCTCGTCCCCGGTTGTCAGCATAGATACCGTCCTCTCTTCATTGAGGGTAGAAGCTTTCATAGTCACATAGATTTCTTGACCGGCAGCCGGATTGTCAAAGACAAGTACCATATCTTCAAATAGATCTCCCATTTTATAATATTTACTGATACTTGGAGCCAGATAAGCAAAAAGTGGCGAGATATAATCATATCCCCTAGTCGCGCACCAACTCTGCGACAATGCTTCCACATGCAAATCCCGCATTGGAATTTCTTCGTTATCAGCCTCTTCCGTAACTTCGGTATAATAATAGTTCTTCTCACAGGCTGTCAAGCAGATCGCCAAACACATCCCGGTCAATATCTGGGAGAATAAATTTGTTAATTTCATATATCTTATATAATTATATAAAGCAAGAAACAGTTTTGAAATAATTGGATGATAATGTTAATCAGTCGGTCAGTTATCATAATTTTAAATTCGCAATCAAAAAAGTCATGAATAATTATCCATTTAACTGAAAAACAATGGCAAGTTTATTAAAAATCCCGTAGATCTACAAAAAATAAGCAAAAAAGATTTCTGTAAATGAAAACTCAACAGATTTGAGGAAAGTCATTAAGTGTACTCCTAGATAACCTTGTGCCAAGTTTATCCCTGCGTCACTATTTTGTTATTTTTGTCATTGTATTGTCTACGAGATATAAGGTTAGGGATCTTGCTCTTAATTCCTGCAACTTTGCAAACAACAAAGACTCACTGTCAATGCCAACAGTTTCTGATGTCATATTCAATGCTACAAATTCAAGGTCTGAGAACTTGGGAATAACTCCTCTTCTTGGTACATTTCCATTCATTGACTAAATTGCCGGCTACTTGTTTGCATATGTTCAGAAATTTTGCGAATTTTGCATATAGGTTGTGCATATAATATTTATTAAAAGTTTGGTCACTTTTATTAATTTAATTCCGCCAACGCATTATGTATTAATCAAATTTTAAATTTATCAGTATGAACAGCAAATTTTTTAGTTTAATTCTTTTATGTATGGTGTCGCTCTCTTTCAGCAGTTGCAACAAAGATAAAGACCAGAAAGTGAGCAACTCAGAACGCCTTATCGGTGAATGGATTTATCGTACAACACAGGAAAAGATAAACGGGGAGTGGAAAGATATGCCTACACAGGTAGGTGCTGAAGGTACGCAGACATTCTATAAAGATGGAAAAGCACTCATCACAATGACGTTTGAAGGTGAGTACAAGGAGCAGAAATTTGAATGGAATTTGAAAGATAACAACGATTTTATCATCAATGGCACTGTGAGAGGACAAATCTTGTTTGAAAGTAACGATTGTTTCTATTTCTACTCGGATGAAACCTTCGATCCGGAAGCAGGTGAGAATATTAAGGGAGAGTTTCGCGATATTTACGACCGTAAGAAATAGTCTATGAAACTACAGGTGGCTTGCAGTACATTTTTGCTTCTTGTTTGCTTTGTTTGCGGATGCGACAAGGTACAGACAGGAAGCAGCGGTCTTTGTTCCGGCTGTTTCCAATTATAATGAATCGAAAATGTGGTATGCCGAACGCAACGACCAAGGTGACGGTGTCGATGTGTTTTACATTCCTTCTACTTGGGAGTTTGACTGGAAAACGTCCGACAGCCTTGTTTCTCACTATGCAGACCCATCCTTACCCGAACATCGTGTACACATGGAAACCGAAATGGCTAAGGTAACTGAATACATGGCATCGGGAAACAACTTCTATTCTCCTCATTACCGGAATATTACTCTTGATTCGTGGGCGACATTCAATGAAGATACCATTGCGCGCAGATACATGGATGTGTCTTTCAAAGATGTAAAAGCTGCTTTCCGCCATTTCCTAATAAACTATAACCAAGGTCGTCCGTTTATTCTGGCAGGATTCAGTCAGGGTGGAAAGTCGGTTGTGGAATTGATGAAGCACTTGTCTGAAGAGGAACGTAAGCGGATGATTGCCACATACGTGTTTGGGATACAAGGTTACTCCTGCTGATGTGGAGAAAGCACCGTGGATCAAACCGGCAACAGACTCTATTGACACAGGAGTCACCATTTGTTATAATTCCGTTCCGGATGTCAAATACATCATTGATATATAATGGTTTGCCAATAAAATATGAGGGTGTTCGAAAAGGGTACCCTCTATATCTTATTTACTAAAACCGTTCCGCTCCGGTCTTTTTTAGTTCTCCATTGGACAGGTAATGGATTGGAGGCCTTGACATCTGTTTTCCTATACTAATCACAGCTTTTCTGTCCGTATCACCATTATCCTTGAAACTGTCGCTCGTTTTGTAACCATTCGATTCGTTCGGGACATGTACTCATCTTGTCTTGAAGCATATTCTAATTCCGGATGTTATATCGTTACAGAGCCGGCATTCCAAGCCTGTTGAGTCAGGAACGAACACATAAACCAGACAAAAATCGACTGCGACCGTCTCTTCCCTTACACCTGCAGGATACCCATTGCGATTATAGAAAGAATTATTCTTAATAATATCTGTGAGCAAAGAACAACGGCAAACACCCGCAATATATTTTTATCGTAGCAACTTTATTTCACTTCCTGAAGCTTCTTCTCATACGCTTCCAGCTCTTTCCTGCTCCGGCTGGACGTTACCAGATATACCCCCGAAAAGATAAGGAGCACCGCTATCGCCTTTGTCAGGTTGAACGAGTCCATTCCCCAACATACGGCTACGACGCAGGCTACAAGCGGCTGGATGTAATTGTACATTCCGGCTACCGTGGGGCGGAGATTTTTCTGCCCGACAACGACAAGCATATAGCTGATAAAGGTAGCACCTACCACTATAAAGGCAAGCCCGCCTATATCGGCAGGCGACAGGCTGCTCCATCGGGCATCCATCAGATCACCGGCAGAAAAAGGCAGCGTGCAGACGAATGAATAGGTAAACATCCACTTCATGATGGTGACCAATGAATACTTGCCCACAAAATCCTTGTAGAGGACAATATAAAGTGCATAGCAGAATTGTGCGAGCAGAACCAGCAGATCCCCCCAAATTGCAGTACTTTGCGAAACCGGAACATCAGTTTTCTGCCCGCTTCCCAGAATGAGCAGGAGCGCCCCTCCGGCGCCGGCGGCAATGCCAAGCACCTTTTTCCCGGTAACAGGCTCCTTCAGGATGAAGGCTGCCAGAATCATGGCCCATAGCGGCATGCTGGTCGTGATAATAGAAGCATCGCCGGGTGAGCTCAGGCTGACACCGAAGATGAAGCATCCTTGGTTGAACACAACAGCCAGAAGCGAGGCAAAGAACAGGCTCATCAGGTCCTTATGGCTGACATGCTCGGGTTTCCTGAAAAAAGAGGTGAACCAGAAGAGCGCCATGGCACCTCCGATACGCAGGTCGGTTACGACGAACGGGGTGACGGCACCTCCGGCCATGATGAATTTAGAAACTGGGGACATCAGCCCCCACATGGCATTTGCCCCGAACATGGAGGCATGGCCCTTCCAACTAATTTTCTCCATTTTATTTTTTAGTCAAATCATTATTCATACAAAAAATTCACTCCTGTTTTCAGCGAAGTGAATCTTACAGTCGAAATAACAGTCGCTCTTCCGGATTCAATAAGAAGTCCAGCCACCGTCAGCCACGAATACCGAACCGTTGACAAACGAGGCTTCATCCGATGCAAGGAAAAGAACGACCCTTGCAATCTCATCGGGAGTACATTTTCTCATGTTGGTAACATAACCGTCCGTTATCCTGTCTTCGATATCCTTCCATTCACCAATCGTATGGTCATGTGCTGAACGGGAACCTATCAGTTTCTCGCTGTTTACTCTCAGGTCCGTTTCTACACGTCCAGGAGCGACCGCATTACAACGGATATTCCTGTCCTTGTAATTGAACGCCACGTTTTTGGTGAGTCCTATCAGGCCGTGTTTGGATGCGACGTATGCCGCACCGCCTCCCCTGGCTCCTGTAAACCCGGCTATGGATGCTGTGTTGACAATCACTCCGCCGCCTTGTCTCTCAAAAACGGGGATGACTTTCCGGATACCGCGCATGGGGGCTGTCAGGTTCGTGGAAATCACCCTCTCCCAGATTTCGTCACTGACCTCTCCCGCCGGAAGAAGCTCGTCAAAAACTCCCGCATTGTTTACAAGGATGTCTATACGTCCGAACTTTTCCAGTGTCTCGTCCACTATCCGCTGTATACAGCTTTCTTTGGTGACGTCGGCTTCGATATCCGTCACTGTCCGGTTCTGCCGTTCCAGCATATCCGTCACTTTCCTTACTTCCGTGCCGTCAATGTCCACCAGAACCACTTTGGCGCCTTCCCGTGCAAATAAGACCGCTATCGCTTTTCCGTTGCCGGATGCCGCACCCGTGACAATGGCCACCTTGTCCCTCAGCCTTCCTTCCTGCCCTTGTGCAGTTACTTGTAATGCAGTTCCCATAAATAAAATAAATAATCCTGTAATTTTAAGCAATTTCATAATCCGTCAGTTTGGGGTGAATACTAAATTTTACTCCTCACTAATAATATGTGCAAAATTAGGAACCTCCCAAGCATATATTTTTGTACTTTTATGCTATAATAATGAATAATACGACTATGTGGAAGGAAAATTTGTACCAACCTGTTGAAATTCTGCTAAGGGAGCATGACGAATTCCCTATCGGGGAACATCGGCATTCTTTCTTTGAGATAGTCTATATCCTGGAAGGGAACGGAAAATTCCATGCGTACACGTTGGGGGATGAGAAAGAATGCCACGGATATACAGCGGGAGACCTGTATCTGATTCCGCCGGAACGGGTACACCGGTTTACAATAGACAGCCACAGCCGATATGTCTTTATCCGTTTCACAAGGAATTATGTATCAGACTATATTAACAGCTACATAGAGAAAACCCTCGAAATACAGTCCGGATTTAGAATCCAACCTTCCGGTCCTGATAGGGGCGTGCTCTGTTCCCTGATGGGTATGACGGAAACCGAAGCGGCCAACAGGCAGGGGCTCTCCGGGCTGTTGCTGCAATACTATGTAAACAGTATCATACTGATCATATCAAGAAGCCTCTCGGAGATGATGCCAATATATGACCATACGGACAATGACAAGGCGCACTACATGCTCCAATATATCCAGCAGCATATCCACCAGCCGGAACTGCTCAAACTGGAGGTCCTGGCTGAAAAGTTCCATTTGTCCCCCGTTTATGCGGGCCGCTTCTTCAAACGTAACTTCGGGGAAGATTTCAGACGGTATGTATCAATGAACCGCTTGCGGAAGGTGGAGGAGATGCTTGTAAACACCCGTATGAGCATCAAGGAAATTGCTGCGAGGATGGGATACATAGACTCCTGTTATCTGAACAAGCTTTTCCGGCAGTATCATGGAATGACTCCTGCGCAATTCAGGAAACAGTACCTGAATATACGTGAAACAATAAGTTGATTGGCAATAGTCGGTCATACAACTGAAACAGGCCATTGCTAATGAAAATAGAGTACATCTGGCCGTCTTCTATTATTTCCGATTTTCATAGTTTGGCCTTACTGATTGTTTTTCTGTCATAAAGCCGTGAGTGAAGTTGTCTATGGTCTGGGATTTAGCTATACCCACCATTTAAGCCGGCTATTTAAAAAAGCAACCGGTTGTCTCCCACGGAATATGTTGCAGTAAAAATCAGACTTCTGTATGATTATTCCGGTATTCCGACGGTGAAACCCCTATACGCTACATATCGGCTGAAATAAGAGAGGGATGAGAAATTCATCCGCTCTACGATTTCCGTTAATGGGAGCTCCTTCCGATTCAAACAACGGATGACCTCGTGAAGCGTAAAACGGTCTATCCAGTAAGACGCAGGCTCGCCGCCCACCTTTTTGCATATTTCCGAAAGGTAATAAGGCGTAATGCAAAGATGCGACGCATAATAAGACAAATCACGATGCCGGACATATTCTCCTTGATAAAGCATTTCAATGAATTGCCGCAAAAGGGATATCGCCCTTTCCGGTATCGGTTCCGGTTTCCGCCCCCGCGCGTGAATATCGTACAGGTCGAGGATATGCGCAAGTAAAAGATGCCCCAGCATTTCTTCCTGAAAAAGGTGTTCCCGGTCATTCAGCCGTTCACGAAGGCGCAACATGTCGGTACGACATTTCCGGAAGTCGTTTTCCGAAAGTCTCATCACCGGATTCTGCAATAGTGACAAGTGCCCGATAATGCCGTAATTGCTACGCAGGGCCATTGAGGTGACAAATGATTCGGAAAGACTCATAATAATGGCGTCAAAGTCGGAGGACTCCGAGAAAGAGCAGGCCAAGGAACCGTTGGGCAGGATGACATAGTCGCCCTTGGCTATATTGTACCTCACATTGTGAAAAACAAAACTCATGCTTCCTTCCATGCAGAGGATATGCAGAATATGGCCGAACTGCTTTTGGGGATCGCAATCATTAACGGAATCCCAAAAGTATATTTTATCCCAAATCACCTGTTCCATTCTCTTCATATTTGCCGGATACAAATATAGACAAAAACCACGAAAAGTGAAAATCTCTCACCGTATATTGTAATAATGTATCTGTATGATTCCTATAACTTTGCACCTGTAAATCAAAAACAATATGACGATGAAGGAAGTAAGATTGAACAATGGAGTGATAATGCCGGCCATAGGATTCGGGGTTTTCCAGATTCCCGAGAATGAGACGGAAAGGGTCGTAACAGACGCACTCGAAGCCGGCTACCGGATGATCGACACAGCCGCGGCCTATTTCAACGAGAGACAGGTAGGCGATGCCATACGGCACAGCGGGCTGAAACGCGAAGATTTGTTCGTTACCACCAAACTATGGGTACAGGACTATGAATATGAAGATACCCTTCGGGCCTTTGACAACTCAATGAAACAGCTCGGGCTGGACTATCTGGATTTGTATCTGCTGCATAAACCGTATGGCAATTATTATGCGGTATGGAGAGCTGCGGAAAAATTGTATAAAGAGGGACGCGTACGCGCCATTGGGGTGACCAGTTTCGGAAACGAACGTCTGCAGGATCTCTTTCTGCACAACGAGGTGAAACCTGCCGTCAACCAGATAGAAATGCATCCTTTCTTCCAGCAAAAGGAAGCCAATGTCTTTCTGCAGCAAGAAGGCATACAGCATGAAGCGTGGGCACCGTTCGCAGAGGGCAAGAATGGCATATTCCAACATCCGGTTCTGAAAACCATCGCCGAGAAGCACGGAAGGACGGTGGGACAGGTCATTCTTCGTTGGCTGAACCAAAGAGGTGTGGTGGTCATTCCGAAAAGTGTCCGTAAAGAGCGTATGATGGAAAACCTGGATATCTTTAATTTTACGCTTACAGATGAAGAAATGAAGGACATAGCCGGACTGGATACAGGGAAAAGTCCGATTTACAACGACATGGACCTGCCGACAGTAAGAGGAATAGGTACACATAAAATACATGACTGATATGAATACTATCGAATTGAACAATGGCATTAAGATGCCGATGCTGGGCTATGGTGTCTTTTTGGTTGGCCCGCAAGAATGTGAGCACTGCGTGTCGGAAGCCATCCGGCTTGGCTATCGCCTGATTGATACGGCACAGGCATATTATAACGAGGAGGGCGTAGGTGCGGCAATCAGCAAATGCGGCGTACCGCGTGAAGAATTGTTTCTGACCACAAAAATATGGATCTCCAACGCGGGTGAGGAGAAGGCGGCACGGAGCATAGACGAATCGCTCCACAAACTCCGTACCGATTATATCGACCTGCTGCTCGTTCACCAGCCTTTTGGCGATTACTATGGGACATACCGGGCAATGGAAAAGGCATACAGGGACGGTAAAGTCCGGGCCATAGGCTTGAGCAATTTCTATGATGCCCGGTTTGTTGATCTGGCGGAAAACATGGAAATCAAACCCGCCGTCCTGCAGTTGGAGACGCACGTGTTTTCCCAGCAGGCCAGAATGAGGGAACTGATAAAGGATTACGGAACACGTCTGATGGCCTGGGGACCACTGGCGCAAGGCACAGACCGGATTTTCACAAATGAAACGCTGAAAAATATCGGGGCGAAATATGGCAAGACCAGTGCCCAGGTCGCTCTAAATTTCTTGACGGGTGAAGGTATTGTAGCGATTCCCAAATCGGTACATACGTTACGCATGACAGAGAATCTGGACATTGAGAGTTTCGAACTGACAGAAACAGACCGGAAGATGATCCGAAAGCTGGATACGGGACTGTCCAAGGTTGATTTTAACGATCCGGCGATGGCGAAATACCTATTGGAGTATGATAAGAATCTCAATCCAGATAATTGTCAATGAAAATATAACTGTATTCATTAAAAGCAGGCGAAAATATAAATGGAATATCATTCTTTTTTGCCTGCTTTTATTATTGTATGGAGATACCGTTTGTATTTTATCTTTTTATACATGAAGAACAAGAAACCTTCGGTGATATTTCCACTTATGGCTGTTACGATTCAGAGAAAGGAGAAACATACATTCAACATGAAGTGTAAGAAGGTCTTCTTATACTTAGTGGACGGAGAAGACAGTGTTGTGAACGAGCCGATGCAGTGGTAATGACCGTTTACAAAAACGGAAAGGAGATTGAGAAAAAGAGCCTTGTTTTTCGGGACGGAAAGGAGATCGGCACGGATGATCTGAATCTCCCCCGGATAAATGTTCGGGGAATTCTTTTTTCTTTTGAGCGTTCGGTAACGGTCGGGCTTTCGCCTTCTCCAAATCTTCGTCTAAAGGCTGTGGGCTTTACCCTGCAATCCCTAACGCAGTTTTTTGTACCTGATTTGTCATTCTGTTACCGGGATTTGTCCCCATGGTGGGAGATCCGTACCGACCAGCCAGGCACGCAATATCATTTTATAATAACCGGCAGGCTGTTCTTTGTGGTGTAACGCTCCGATATCGCTTTCTTTTTGTATTGGAATGTATAGGTACACGAAATTCTATAATTTACGTTCATAAATTATCTCTACAATTCCGTTATAACTTATTGCATTTTTAAAGTTTAGTCTTATTTTTTGATCTAAATTGTCAAATAACTTGATTCCATTACCGAGCACTGTTGGTATATAAGCGCCAGAATTTCCCTGCGTTCTTTCCGATGATGTGCTTATCCATACCTGTATTTTTTATAAGTTTATAAATGGTTTCAAATGGATAATGAAAAGTACTTTTACATCAATAGCGTTATGCACTGCAAACATTCCAGCGTTTATCGTTTATCCTTTTGATACGTTGTATCACTCTTTCCTGATATACAGTAAACCGTTTTGCCGTTTAATATATATCTTAATTCTCACGTGCGAACAGCAGGTGGAGATCTTTTTCACCTGCTGTATATATGCTATGAGTAGAAGTATCCAGTTAAGAGCCTTAAATCCAATTCTCAATACTATCCGTATGGGTTTTTAGGCGGTTCCCCAAGATACCTATTCCGCCAGCTTTCTTCTTCCCTCAGGCGTGCAGCATCCACATAGCATCATACGGATGACGAAACCGGAAATATCTTGTACGGAATCCTTTCTTATGATAATCCCTTCCTTAATTTCCGTTATCCGTGCACACAGGAAAGAGGAAAACATGAATGTGTCACAATCTGACACGCACAGCCCTTTTTGAATGCATACTCCCAGCGTCTCATTATATTTCATCCTCAATATTGCAATAAGGCGGTTCAATTCGGCGTGGCATCTGGGATATCTTCTCAAATCCCGAAAAAAAGAGACGTGGAAGGAGCCAAAATATCGCATGGAATGTGAATACAGTTTGATTATGAATTTCAAGGGAGACCCCATCCGCAGACGTAGCCTTTCGATAACCTCCTCTTCCCTTTTTATCTCACTTTGTATGCATTCCCAAAGTAAAGCCTCCTTGTCCGGAAATGCCCCATAAAACACATCTTTGGAAATATCAAGAGACATCCTGACGTCCTCCATCCGGGTGGCCCTGATGCCGAAACAGGGCCACCGCCATATCGCAGACTTGTTCCATATCCATAGTTGTCATTTCAATTAGAATGAGGTCCCTTTAAACACCGAGGAACGCTCCTTGGGAAGCAGGCGGCCATCCAGTGTGATCCGGTTGGAGTTGAGATTCGGGTTGACGGTTACGGACGCCCTGTTTGTCCCCTTGGGCAATGAAAGGTCAACCGTCGCCGAGATTCCTGTCCCCATGACACTCATGGAGAAAGTGATGTTCCCTTTTTTGTCCGTCTTCATCCTGATGTTCGACGCACGTCCTTCCACCGTTATGCCTCCCACACCGTTGGGGCCTCCGCCATTGAAAGGGGCTATCTGCACGACAGCCTTGTCATCCGACAGGGAGATAAAATTCGTATTGGAAGTTACAAAGGCCATCTCTCCCCGTTTGAAGACGATCCGGTCCGCTTCCAAAACAAAATCCAGTTCTTCCAGCGCTTTGACAGCATCCGCATAGTTTACGGAATCCATGACGGCTTCCATTCTTTCTTGAAGCTCGCGTTCTTCAGCGCTTTTCTGCTCCGCTTTCGTATAGATACGTTTCTCACTCTGGGCATATGCTGACATACCGGCCAGCAATATTGCCATCATAACAAATAGTCTGTTCATACTCAAAAGGATATAAATGATTTGACGAATCAATGTATATGTCTGATCCGTCTCCCGCCGGCCATATACACACAGGCGAGAGAGCACACAGCGCACGCCACAAATACGATTCCCGTAGTCTGTAGCGGATTTCCGATTCCAACCAGCGGTGAGACAAGCCCTCCGAATGCGAACGAGACGGCTCCCAACAGGGCGGAAGCGCTTCCCGAATGCTCCCTGCCCTTGTCCATGGCAAGGGTAGTGGAGGAGGTGAAGCAAAGTCCCAGCGAGAAAAGGATGCCGAGCATGAATCCCTCATAAACGGGGAAACTGCAACCGGCAAACAATGCCGCCGCTTCACAAACCGAAAAGACAAGCAAACCGGCACTGCCCAACAACGTTCCCTTCTCTATACGCCTGAACCTGGGGGCAAGAGCAGCCGATATGACCACGGCGAGTGCATTCATGCCGAAACACATGCTGAATTCCAACGGGGTAAAGCCGTAGTATTGCTGCATAATGAACGGCGCGGAAGCGATGTTGGCGAAAAGTGCAGCCTGGGCGAACCCAAGCTGCAACATATAACCCATGTAGGGACGGTTTCCCAATAAAGGTATGAAGTATGAAGGTAAACGTAAAAGACCGGATGAAACACGTCTCTCCACGGGCATAGATTCCTGATAATACAGACAGGCGAATAATAGCAACATACCGATAAACAGCAGGACGGCAAAGATGCTCTCCCAGCCTCCCGCCTCGGCCATTGCTCCTCCCAACACCGGAGCCAGCACCGGAGCTATACCGTTAATGGAACCTACAATCGCCAGAATTCTGGCCAATTCATGTCCGGAAAACAAGTCCGTTGATATGGAACGGGCAATGACAATGCTTCCGGCCGCTGCAATTCCTTGAAACAAACGGAATATGACAAACAGATATATGTCAGCCGAAAACAGACAAAGCAGCGTGGACAGGATAAAGAGCAACAGCGTCCACAACAATACCGGTTTTCTGCCATACCGGTCACTCATGGGGCCAAAGAGCAACTGCCCTGCAGCCAGACCAATCATGCAAGAGGTCAGGCTTAGCTGTACCATTGATGTGTTGGTGCCAAACAGATCTACCATGGACGGCAAGGCAGGCAGGTACATATCTGTGACAAACGGGCCAAAGGCTGTCAGCAGTCCCAGGAAAATCAACAGGAATATCCTGTAGGAATCCGTTCTCATTATCAGTGTTTTCATTCACATCCTCCTCCTAACGCATTATACAGATTAATGACGGACTGGCAGTACGTGAACCTGTCAGAAACCACATTCAAGCGGGCATTCAGCAACGACTGGCGTGCGGTAAGCAATTCCAGATAGGTGGCATTGCCGGTCCGGTACAATGACTCGGAGGTCTGTACAGCACGTTCCAGCTCCTTACACTGTCTCCGGTGGCTACCAAGGGTTCTTTGTACCGATTCCGTGGCATACAGCGCGTCGTTCACCTCCTGTCCGGCATCCAGCAGCGCCTGTTTGTAGGCGAGCAGGGCTATCTGTTCCTCATCCTTGGACACACGCAGGTTGGATATGAGCTTCCCCCGGTTGAAGATGGGTTGTGCCAGGGATGCTACAGCCGAAAGTATCCAGCCGCCGGGATTGCTCACCACTTGTCCCAGAGAGTTGGTCCAGCCGGCGCTCCCGGACAGCGTGAGACTCGGATAAAAAGCCGAACGTGCCTGATTGAGCGTATAATAGGCGTTTGCCAGCACCATTTCCGCCTGCACCACATCCGGGCGTTTGGACAGCAACCGCACGGGAAGTCCGGCGTTGATCCGTTCCGGGAATGTCTGTTGCTCCAGACTGCCCCGCTCAATGCTTCGAGCGGTTGTTCCCAACAGCGTGCAAAGCGCATTTTCCGCCTCGCGTTGCTGCCGCAGCAGGTCGTTGTGCGTGGCCTCCAGTTCGTGCAGGCTGGCACGGGCCTGGCTTACGGCATTCTCCGTTTCCTCACCCACTTTGAATTTCGACTCCATGACCCGTATCTGCTCTTTCCATACCTCCAACGTGGCACGGCTGATTTCCAGCTGCCCGTCCAACATCAGGAGCGAATAGTAACCGTTGGCGATGCTCGCTATCAAGTCCGAACGGACTGCCTGCCGGTAGGCTTCCTGTTGCAACAACGTGGCTTGTGAGCCTTTCTTGGCATTGCGCAGGTTGCCGAAAAGATCTATCTCCCAGCTCGCCTGAATGGGCAATTCATAAGTCTTCACAGTCTTACTCCCGTCAGTACCGGTCAGTGTACCCTGTGGGGAAAGGGTTAATGAAGGCAGAAACGACAAGCGTGCAGCCTTTAGCTGTGCTTTGGCTTGGTCAACGCGCAACAGGGCAGTCTGCATGTCGGTGTTGTTCTCCAGCCCGTAGCGGATCAGGTCTTGCAGCAAGGTGTCCCGGAACATCTCCTGCCATGGAAGGTCGCCCAGCGTCAGGGAATCTTCTTCCGACAGGGTGTTGTCCGTATCCCGGTAAAGACTGTCCACCGGCAAGCCCTCCGGTCGTTGGTAATTGCGGTAGATATGGCAGCTGCTCACCGCTGCCATACACAGCATCATATATATTATCTTTTTCATGATTGTCTCTCTTTTTTTCGTTTACCCATCACCCGTTCTTCGATGTACTGGAATACGATGAAGAATGCGGGTGTTACAAATAACAAAGCTACAGTTCCGATAAGTAAGCCGCCTACCGTACCTACACCCAAAGAACGGTTGCCGTTGGCACCTACTCCGGAAGCGAACATCAGCGGAAGCATACCGAAAATCATGGTGAGTGCCGTCATCAGGATCGGACGGAAGCGGACGGTAGCCGCACTCATGGCAGCTTGTGTCAATGACATGCCCGCTTGGCGGCGTTCGGTTGCATATTCGGTCATCAGAATTGCTGTTTTGGAAAGCAGTCCGATCAGCATGATCAGTCCCGTCTGCAAGTAGATGTTGTTTTCGATTCCCCATATACGGGCAAAGAGGAAACTTCCCATCAGCCCGAAAGGTACGGAAAGTATCACCGCCATCGGGATGAACATACTTTCGTAGAGAGCGCAGAGTATCAGGTAGATGAATAGGATGCACACGGCGTAGATGATGACGGTGTCATGTGATTCCGCCATCTGCTCTTCTTCACGCGTCATGCCGGAATACTCGTATCCGTAACCGGTAGGCAGGGTTTGTGCCGCTACCTCGCTCACGGCATTGATGACATCTCCCGAACTGTATCCTTCCGCCGGCATCCCCTGCACGTTGATGGAGGAGAACATGTTGAAACGTGTCAAAGACTCCGCACCGTAGGTCTTGGTCAGTTTCACGAACTGGCTGACCGGTGCCATCCCGCCGCTTGTCCTCACAAAGATATTGTCCAACGACTGCATGTTCCTGCGACTGTCCGAAGGGGCTTGGATAATGACGCGGTACAGTTTTGTGAAACGGTTGAAATTGGAGGCATAGATGCTTCCGAAATAGCCGGACAATACCTCGAGAACTGCATCCGTGGTAGTGCCTGCACGCTGGCATTGCGCCTCGTCCACATCCACACGGTATTGAGGGAAATTGGCACTGAACGATGTATAGGCTATCTGTATCTCCGGCCGCTTGTTCAGTTCGGCAAGAAATCCGTCGGTTACTTTGCTCAAGGCGTCGATGCCTTTTCCGCTCCGGTCTTGAATATAAAGCTCAAAGCTGTTTCCTGTGCCATAACCTGAAATCATGGGCGGTGAGAACACGAAGATGTTGGCATTCTTGATGCCTGCCGTGTGGCGGTAGATTTCCTCGGAAATGGCATCCACGCTGCTCTCCTCATCCTGCCGTTCATCCCAGTGTTTCAACTTGATGATAAACATGCCGTGAGAGGAGCCGCTGCCCGAACCCATGCCGAATCCGGCAACCTTGTTGAAATTGTCGATCTGCGGAATCTCCTTCAGCTCTTTCTCCACCTTGTTCATGATACTTGCGGTCTCGGCCAGCGTGCTTCCCGCAGGCGCGTCCAGGCTGACAAAGATGGACCCGGTATCCTCCGACGGGACAAGACCGGTCTTGGTGGTGCTCATCAGATAGCCGAGCAACAGGACCGCCAGCCCCAACGAGGACCATGCCAGCCATTTATGCTTGACAAAGACCTTGGTTCCCGACTTGTACTTCAGCACAATGCGTTTGAAGGCCGAGTCGAAAGCCATGCGGAAACGGGTGGAGAACTCCGGTCTTTTCCCTTCCATCAGGATCTCGTTCGGACGCAGTATCAGGGCGCACAAGGCGGGTGAAAGCGTCAGGGCATTCACGGCCGAGATACCTACGGCAACCGCCATCGTGATGCCGAACTGCGTATAGAAAATGCCCGATGTTCCACCCATAAAAGACACCGGAACGAATACCGCCATAAAGACCAGGGTGGAGGTGACGATGGCCGACGAGATACCGCTCATGGCGTCAACGGATGCCTTATAGGGCGAACGGTAACCTTCATCGAAACGGGTCTGCACCGCTTCAACCACAATGATGGCATCGTCCACGATTGTACCGATGGCGAGCACCAGCGCGAACAGTGTCAGCAGGTTGATGCTGAACCCGGCGACATAGAGGGCGGCGAACGTACCGATCAGCGACACAAAGATGCTGATGGTGGGAATCAGTGTGGAACGAGGATTCTGGAGGAACACATATACCACCAGTACTACCAGTATAATAGCCTCCAGCAGTGTCTTGATGACCTCGTTGATGGAAGCGTCAAGAAAGTTCTTTGTACTCATCAGCTCCACGATTTCCATGTCTTCCGGAAGAGTCTCCTCCAGCTCGTCCAGGTACTTGTCTATATTGGTGATGATTTCATTGGCATTCGTTCCGGCCGTCTGGTTGATCATACAGGTGCTTCCCGGAGCACCGTTCACCGTACCGGTATAAGAGTAGCTCTGCGCTCCCAACTCTACGGTGGCGATGTCTTTCAGTTTCAGTACACGTCCGTCATCGTAAGCCTTGATGACGATTTCCTCAAACTCCTGTTCGGTTTCCAGCCTTCCGCGGTATTTTAATGTATATTGGTATACGTTCTTGGAGTCTTCGCCGATGGAGCCGGTGGATGCCTCGATGTTCTGGCTGGAAAGCGCCGTCTCCACATCGCTTGGTTCCAGTTCATATTGTGCCATTACGTCCGGTTTTAACCAGATACGCATCGCATAATCTCCTCCCATCACATTGACTTCACCTACACCCGAGATACGCTGTATCTGCGGTTTCACATTAATAGTCAGGTAATTGGTCAGGAATGTTTCATCGTATGTCCCTTTCGGACTGTAAAGTCCAAAGATTTTCAGCATACTGCTTTGCCGCTTCATGGTGGTGACACCTACTTTAGTCACCTCTGCCGGTAACAGCGAGGTCGCAGTGGACACCTTGTTCTGCACATTGACGGCTGCCATGTCCGGGTCACTACCCTGCTTGAAATAAACCGTGATTTCCGCACTGCCGGTATTGCTGGCGGTAGATGTCATGTAAGTCATGTTCTCCACCCCGTTGATGGCTTCTTCCAGCGGCACGATAACACTTTTCTGCACGGCTTCCGCATTGGCTCCGCTATAAGTAGTAGAAACACGGATGGTTGGAGGAGCAATGTCCGGATATTGCTCCACGGACAATGCATACAGACCGATTAATCCGGCTACTAAAATAACGACCGAAATGACAATCGAAAGAATCGGCCGGTCTATAAATCTTTGCAGTTTCATAAGCTATCCCTCCTTTCCTTCTTTTACTGCGGCTTCTTCCCTTACAGTGGATACGACCGTACCGTCCTTCAGCAAACCCGCTCCTTCGGAAACAATCACATCCCCTTCCTGCAGCCCTTCTTCTACAATGTATTCCGTCCCGTCATTGATTTCAAAAACTTTTATCGGGGTGGAAACAGCCTTGCCGTCCATCACTTTATAGGCAAAAATACGGTTCTGGATCTCATAGGTTGCCCCCTGGGGAATGACGATACATTGCGTCCGGTCGTATGGTATGACGATATTCGCCTGTCCGCCGCTCATCAGACGTTTATCCTTATTTCCGAACACGGCGCGCATGCTTACCGTCCCGGTCGTTTTATCAATGATACCGCTGATAACGTCTATTTTTCCTTTTTGTCCGTAAACCGAGCCGTCATTCAATTCCAGCGACACTTCCGGAAAAGACCGCAAGGCATTATCCAAAGAGCCGTACCGGGCTGTCAGGGAAAGTACCTGCTTCTCCGTCAGAGAGAAATAAGCGTACATCTCCGAATTGTCCGAAACACGAATAAGGGCATCCGTCATGGACGCACTGACCAATGCTCCGATACGATAGGACGTCATGCCTGCATACCCGTCCACGGGACTTTTCACTTCTGTATAGGAAAGGTTGTTGCGGGCCTCTGTCATTTCAGCCTGCGCCTGCAACAGGGCGGCTTTGGCGCTCTTGTAGTCATTCTGTGCCGTGCGCAGTTCAAAATCCGAGATTACTTTATCATCGAACAAAGACTGCTTGCCTTCCAATGTCTGTCTGGCAGTCGCTTCGCCCGCTTCCGCCGTTGCCACAGCAGCCTCTGCCTTTTGCAAGGCTGCCTTGTACGGTACCTGGTCAATAATGAACAGCACTTGTCCTTTACGGACACGCGCCCCTTCCTCCACACAAACCTGCGTGATTGTTCCCGAAACCTGAGGACGCACCTCCACATCCTGCTTTCCCTCTATCACTGCCGAATATTTGACAGAAAGCTGCCGGTCTTCCGGTTTCAATGTCATAAGGGGATAATTCCCACCATCTTCCTGTTGCCTTGCATTCTGCCGACAACCGGTCAGCAGGCACATGCAACATAATACTGATACAAAAACACTTCTTACCTTCATTTTTTTTTTTAGTTAAATTTGTTATTTATGCTGCGAAAATAAACAGGGAATCCCACTCCATTCTTGTACAAACGGCGCAAGAATTTGTCCGAATTGCCCTCCATTAAAAAACATTAGCAAATAGTATGTCTATTTGACGCATGAAATTGTTCAACCGGGACATCTTTTTATATTTTTGCAGTGTCACGTAAACCCAACGGAATTAAAATGACACAGAAAGAATTATCCCTGTTGTTTCCTCCCGATCTTTATAGGGAGGGACTGCTCTTGCTGGTATCTCCTGAAAGTTTTCACAAACTGGAAGGCAAGACTATTGAGAGAAGCCGTTTGCATATGCTCGTATGTGACGGTATTCTGGAGCTGGAACTGAATGGAAAAGCGTATGAAATGAGAGGACCTTCCCTTCTCGATATCATGGATACCGTCACGGTCCGGATAAATAGAGCCAGTCCGGATTTGCGGGGCTGGTGCCTGTTCATCACTTTCGAGTTTGCCAGCGAGTCCCTGAAGAATCTCCGTCCCGGCCCGTTGAACCGTTTGCTGGAACAGCTGTGCCTTCCCGTTTGGAGCCTCTCACAGATGGAAAACGAAATTCTTGAGAAACAACTGCTCCTGATGAAAGGGACACTTGAGAATCCGAAACATTATTACCGGCAGGAACTCTGTGAAACTTACTTCAGAAGTTTCAGTCTTGAGCTGGGAAACATCATGTTCACCCATGAAGAGAACATGGACGGTGCGCCATCTTATATCAGTAAAAGGGATTTTGTCACGTTGAATTTCATGAAGCTTGTTTCAAGACATTTCATGGAGGAACATAATATTGATTTTTATGCGAAAGCCTTATGCATTTCCAACAAGCACCTTACACGTGTTGTCAAGGAGATGACAGGCAAGACGCCGCATACGGTCATCTGCAATGAACTGATACACCAGGCCATGGCCATGCTTGAGGACGACAGTGTTCCGGTAGCACAAATTGCGGAGCTGCTTCACTTCTCGGACCAGGCGGCGTTCTGCAAATTCTTCAAGAAGCACAAGAAAGTCTCCCCCATGGCATATAGGAGAAGATATATCGAATAACCTGTAGTTCTCTGACCGTATTTTGCCATGCATCAGATTCCAATTACAAACAACTTGTCTGTTGCATAATTTTGCGGCAAGAGTCCGGCAGGTTCCGCATGGCAAGACCTGCCTGGAATCCGAGCAGTAAACTGGCGACAATCTGCATCCATTGCCTTTGGTAGATACTTTGTCCCCGGTAACAGAATTTGCAGGGGGAAAGTGCATACGTACAGATGATATATTGCATAAAAGTGGGAGATATTGCTCCTCAAAGGATCGGTGTATAAGGCAGGTAGAATATAGATAAGATTCTCTAAGGTTACAATATACATAACATATCTTTTTATCATAGTAGCTTTATTCTGCCCCCTGCAACTTATTCTCATACGTTTCCAGTTCCTTCCTGTTCCGGCTGGACGTTACCAAATAATCCCTGAAAAAATGAGGAGCACCGCTATTGTCTTTATTGAATGGATCCATTCCCCAACATCCAGCCACGATGTAGGCTACAAACGGCTGGATATAATTCTACATTTCGGTTACCGTGAGGCGGAGGTTTTTCTACCTCAGCCTATTATTTGTAAATTTCTCTCTCGTTTTTTTAGTATCTTTACAGACAGATAAAAGAGTTATTTGAAAGCATGAGGAATATAGTGCTTCTGAACAGGCTGGCATTTTCTTATCCGTTACCTATTCTCATGCGAGTTTACTGCAAACAGTTGATAGTCAAATAAAATATCTCAGACTTCAACAAATATAGGGAAAAGTCAGTGCGCCTTCACCAACCTTTATTTTTTCATTTATTGTGCAAACTATCCAACCATGATACGTAGTCCCGGCCCATTCTCAGACTAACTTTATGCATCTTCGACAATACAAAAAATTAAAGAAATACTGCAACTACAGTATTTCTTTAATTTCGTATCTGTCTACCTCTTTATTTTTCATCCACAGGCTTGTCCTAACTTCGTACGGTCCGCCAAAGAAGATTTTATCCTCTCCTGCAGGAATTCGTTCAGATCCTTGTGTGGCAGATAGTGCACGGCCTTGTCGATCACTTTTTCACACTGCCTTCCGATCTCCTCCACCGCCTTCTTGCCGGCTTCATCATTATCCAGGAAGCAACAGACTTGTCCGTAGCTTCTAAGGATATCCACTGCCTTGGGCAGGTTGGCCACAGAATTGAGCACCACGCAGTCCGGCACGGCTTGCCCTTTCTTCAAGGCCAGGTACGAGAGATAGTCCATGAACCCCTCGAAAACCAGCACCGATGATTGCCGTCTATCCCCTGCATTATGGCTGACATGCGTGATATCCTTGGGAGAGACCGCTCCTTTGAAATACGGGTTGCGTATCTCAAGCCCCCCTTTCCTGTTTTTGAAACCGACCGCGAAATACCATTTGCCGCGCATGCGGTAATGTACCTCCACGCATTCCCTTGAGGCGATATCGGAAGGAATGCCCCTTGTCCCGAGATAATCCAGCAGGACGGTGTTCTTAAGAGGTGAGACGCGCAGCTCCTCAAAGGCCGATGCCACAATCCGTCCTTTCGCAGGAGAAGGAACCGGCCTGAACGCCGGAAAATCGCTCCCGATCCTCTGCAATACGGTCGGGATATCCGTCACCCCGTACAGCCTTTGTGCCAGGTCGATGATACTGCCCCCGGTTCCCTCCCCGAAATCATGTCACAGGTTCAAGGAAAGGCTGACCTTGAATGACGGGGTACGCTCCTGCTTGAAAGGCGAAAGGTACCATACACTGTCCCCCTGTCTTCTGACAGGCGAGAACCCCGCCCGTCCGAGGAAATCCTCCAGCGGAATCTTCTTTACTTCCTCGATGTTCATCGCTTGCTTGTTTTACAGGTTATTTAAAAGTCACAACCACCGTTCAGGTGGAATGAATATGGAAATAACAGCGGTTCTCTGGCAGCCCCTGCCATTGCTTTATCCATTGTCAATCCCCCGTTCCAATACTGCAATTTGCTACTTTTGCATAGCGCAAGTACACAGGCCTTAACACTTCTTGGATTTACTTCAATTAAAAGTCTGGCTCCGCTGTCCGTAGAATGATAATTGGCCCGCAGATGCCGTATAGAAGAGTACCTATCGTGATGCGACCGCGGACTTGTGCTCTCATTTTCTAATGTTCACAATTATGCCAAAGAAAGCTACAGCTGTAAAAACAGCAACGGGTAAGAAATTGAAAGTAGTCAATCCCAATGCAGCGGGGATTGACATTGCGGCATCAGAAATTCAGGTATGTGTACCGGATGACTGGGATTCTGATTGCAACCGTTGTTTCGGGTGCTTTACCCAAGACTTGAAGTCAATAGTCCAATGGCTCAAGAATTGCCGCATTGAAACCGTAGCCATGGAGTCGACCGGTATTTACTGGCTGCCTTTGTATTTCACCCTCAAGGAAAACGGATTTGACGTGGTGCTGGTAAATGCCCGTGACGTAAAAAATCTGTCAGGCCGTAAAACGGATGAGGCTGATGCCGAATGGCTCATGCTTCTCCATAGTTACGGGTTGCTCAGATGTAGCTTCCAAGCCGAGAATGAAGCACGTGCGATACGTAACCTGACCCGCCACCGTTCTAACTTGTTGCAGTCATCAAGCCGTGAAGCCCTTCATATGCAAAAAGCGATGGAACAGATGAACCTGAAACTTGGCAATGTCACAAGCGACTTGTAAGGAAAGTCCGGCATGGCTATAATTAAGGCAATCATCGACGGCAACTATAATCCAACGGGACTGGCAATGCTGGCGGAGGAGAATTGTAAGGCGACAAAGGAGATTATAGCCAAATCACTTGAAGGTATATGGGCCGAGGATCAGCTATTTGAACTGAAACAGGCATATGACCAGTACTGGTTCATCCAAGGACAAATCCGTCAATGCGACAGGCAGATAGAGATGCATCTTACACGTTACCGTGCATATCTGGACTCTGGGGCTTACACGATGCAAAAAGAAGATAGGCAAGAAAAATGCTCCTGACTTTGATGTCGAACGGTATGTTTTTAACATTTGGAAAGTCAATGTCATGGCTATTCCCAGTATGAGCGCCATCTCGCTCCTGCAACTGATTGGGGAACTCGGCCACGACTTTGTTGGAAAGTTTGAGAATTGCCACATGTTTTGCAGTTGGTTGAATCTCGTTCCTAATAATAAAATATCGGGCGGCAAACCACTGTCAAGCAAAATTCCTAAACGTACAAACGCTTGCGGACAGATATTCCAACTTTGCGCCAACTCGCTCAAAAAAAATATGCCCCATAATGCTCGCTTTCTCTACCAACAACCCAAAATAGAAATTAATAACTATTTGATTGTTAATTGGTTTTCGCTACCTTTGCAATTTGTGAAAAAACACTTAGTTTTACTTCTTAAATCAACAATCCTTTGGTTTTAAGTCAATTTTGTGTGTTGTTATAATCTTGTTTTCCTGTTGGTTATCTTTCTCTTTTATTCTTTCTTATTCCTCTGTATCTTCGTTTTACTGATGACAAACAGGAACTTTGAAGCGGAAATAAGGAAAGTCAACAGAGTGTCCATATATTCTTTTCAGTGCCTTTTTATATGAATCAATATTTAAACCTGCTCTAAAACTATTTTTTCTTTTGGTTTGTTTTATCTTTGCATAGACACACTTCACACAAAAATATGCTTGTATGCAGAGAGCCAAAAAAAATTATCTTATTTATGTGATCATGTTGCTCCTTTTCGGGGCACTTATTTACATGGCTATCGAGGAAGGTGACCGTTTTTCACACCATGTGGTAGCATCATCAGCTGTTGCGGAGGAGACTCCTTTCGCTATGTTTTGTCAGTTTGTCACCGACAATCTGCATCATCCGTTAAGTATATTGTTGATACAGATAATCGCTGTCTTGTTGATGGTGAGGCTTTTTGGTTTTCTGTTTAAACATATTGGGCAACCGGGGGTGATTGGTGAGATTGTGGCGGGAATTGTGTTGGGACCTTCCGTGTTGGGCTATTTTTTTCCGGATGTATTCCAGGCCCTGTTCCCTCCGGAGTCCCTTACGAATCTTGAATTATTGAGCCAGGTCGGTCTGGTACTTTTCATGTTTGTGATCGGAATGGAACTCGATTTCAGTGTACTTAAAAACAAGATCAACGAAACATTGGTCATCAGCCATGCAGGTATATTGGTTCCGTTCTTCCTCGGCATCGTCGCATCTTACTGGATTTATGAAGAATATGCCGCTGCCCAGACAAGTTTCCTGCCGTTTGCCCTTTTCATCGGTATCTCTATGAGTATTACCGCTTTCCCGGTATTGGCCCGCATCATTCAGGAACGGAATATGACGAAAACTCCTTTGGGAACTTTGGCCATAGCTTCGGCTGCCAATGATGATGTCACTGCCTGGTGTTTGCTGGCTGTAGTCATAGCCATTGCCAAGGCCGGAACATTTGCCAGCGCTCTTTATGCCATCGGGCTGACTGCCCTTTATATCATAATCATGTTTATGGTGGTACGGCCGTTTCTCAAGAAAGTAGGAGAGGTGTATGCTAATCAGGAGGTGATTAATAAAACATTTGTGGCCCTGATTCTGCTGATTTTGATTATTTCCTCTACGCTTACCGAGATTATCGGTATTCATGCCCTGTTCGGAGCCTTCATGGCAGGAGTCGTGATGCCTCCCAGCCTGGGATTTCGTAAGGTGATGATGGAAAAAGTGGAAGACATTGCTCTTGTCTTTTTCCTTCCGCTTTTCTTTGCCTTTACCGGGTTGCGTACGGAGATCGGGTTGATTAACAGTCCGGCGCTTTGGGGAGTCTGCCTGTTGTTGATTACGGTTGCTGTGGCAGGAAAACTGGGTGGTTGCGCCGTTGCCGCCCGTTTGGTGGGAGAGTCGTGGAAAGACAGTTTTACTATCGGTACGCTGATGAATACACGGGGATTGATGGAGTTGGTCGCATTAAATATCGGATACGAAATGGGAGTGCTTCCACCTTCTATTTTTGTAATCCTGGTCATTATGGCTCTGGTGACTACCTTCATGACCACCCCGTTGCTGCATTTTGTTGAACAGATTTTTGCCCGTCGCGAAGAACGTTTATCGGCTAAGTTGAAGTTGGTCTTTTGTTTTGGACGACCGGAGTCGGGACGCAGCCTGCTTTCCGTCTTTTTCTTATTATTTGGTAAAAAGATGAAAGCTGCCCATGTGGTCGCTGCCCATTTTACGGTGGGGACGGACTTAAACCCATTGAATGCAGAGCAATATGCCCGTGATAGCTTCTCGCTGGTGGACGAAAAAGCTTCCGAGTTGGGACTTAGTGTTGAAAACCGTTACCGGGTGACCGATAAATTGGTGCAGGATATGATCCGGTTGGCACGAAAAGAGCGTCCTGACATGTTTCTGCTGGGAGCAGGAAGTAAGTACAGACCGGATGCTGCCGGAGGCAGTGGAGTGTTATGGCTCTCTTTGTTTCGTGATAAGATAGATGATGTGATGGAACAGGTGAAATGTCCGGTAGCCGTTTTTGTCAACCGTGGTTATAGCGGAAACGTCCCCGTCTCTTTTGTGTTGGGTGGGGTGATCGATGCTTTTCTGCTTACTTATCTTGAGAGTATGCTGGAGGGGGGCGCACAGGTACATCTTTTCCTCTTCGATACCGATGATGAGGCTTTCCGGCAGTCTACAGATCCGATATTGGCTAAATATTCCTCCCGGATACGAACGCAATCCTTTAGTAGCGCCGTCGATCTGGCTTCGGTAGCAAAGGACGGCTTGCTTGTGATGAGCCACCTGTCCTATACGAAGTTGTCCGAAGAGGAAGAAGTGTTCCGTGATTTTCCTTCCTTGTTAGTCATCCGGCGGCCTAAGAAAAACTAAGGTACTACTAATTTCTAACGATTAATTATTATGAAAGATGACAATTGATAATCAAACCGGTCTGGTGCTTGAAGGCGGAGGTATGCGCGGAGTGTTTACCTGTGGGGTACTGGACTATCTGATGGACCATGATATTCGTTTTCCTTATACGATCGGGGTATCTGCGGGGGCTTGTAACGGCCTTTCGTATATGTCCCGACAGCGTGGGCGTGCCAAGTACAGTAATATCGACCTGTTAGAGAAATATCATTATATCGGGCTGAAACATCTGCTTAAGAAACGGAATATTCTGGACTTCGATCTCCTTTTTACGGAGTTTCCCGAGCATATACTTCCATACGATTATCAGGCATACTTCAATTCTCCCGAGCGTTATGTGATGGTGACTACCAATTGCCTGACCGGAGAAGCCAATTATTTTGAGGAGAAAGAGGATAAAAACCGTGTGATCGACATTGTCCGTGCTTCCAGCAGCCTTCCTTTCGTTTGCCCCATAGCTTATGTAGACGGTATTCCCATGTTGGACGGAGGTATTGTCGACTCTATTCCTTTGCAACGTGCCATAGACGATGGATATCGGAACAATGTGGTTGTCCTTACCCGGAACCGCGGTTATCGGAAAGAAAATAAAGACATCCGCGTTCCCTCTTTTGTTTATCGTAAATATCCGAAGATACGTGAAGCATTGAGCAGGCGTTGTGCTGTATACAACGAACAGTTGGAGATGGTTGAGCGTATGGAAGAAGAGGGAAATATAACTGTTATCCGACCTCGGAAACCGGTTGTTGTCGATCGTATTGAACGTGACATTCATAAACTGACCGATCTGTATGAAGAAGGATACGAATGTGCGAAGCAGCAGTTTGAAAATGGCGGAGGTGGTAATGCAACAATTAAATGGGAAAAATAATTTGATCAGATAAAAATGAATTTAGAGGAAGTCTTAAATTATCGTCGTTCTGTACGGGTGTTTGATAGAGAGAAACAGTTGGATCCGGAAAAGGTGAAACATTGTCTGGAACTGGCAACGTTGGCACCCAACAGTTCAAATATGCAATTGTGGGAGTTTTATCAGGTTACACAACCGGAGTTGCTGGCAAAGATATCCAAAGCCTGTCTTGACCAGACTGCGACTTCAACAGCTTCAGAGATTGTCGTTTTTGTTACACGTCAGGATTTATATCGGAGCAGGGCCAGGTTTGTACTCGATTTTGAAAGAGGGAACGTCAGACGAAACAGTCCCTGGGAGCGTCAGGAAAAACGTATCAAGGACAGAGAACTCTATTATGGAAAGTTAATGCCGTTTCTTTATGCCCGCTTCTTTGGCATATTGGGTTTTTTGAGAGTTTTATTGACTAAAGCCATCGGCCTTTTCCACCCTATTGTGCGTGAAGTTTCCGAGGGTGATATGCGTGTCGTCGTCCATAAATCTTGTGCACTTGCCGCTCAGACATTTATGATCGCAATGGCCAACGAAGGGTATGATACTTGTCCCTTGGAGGGCTTTGACAGTAAACAAATGAAGAAACTGTTGAAATTACCTCATGGTGCCGAAGTGAACATGGTAATCGGCTGCGGAATACGGGATGGAAATAAAGGAATCTGGGGTGAACGGGGCAGAGTACCCTTTAATGAAGTTTATCATAGAGTTTAATGTTGCCCCCAAAAGTCAGACACAAAACTTTTGGGGGGGCACTTTAGTTGGACACGCCCTCATAACAGGCAGACGCAACAGAGGTCGTTTTTATTCCTTTTTCAAAACACTTGCCGGATTCAGGTGCATTATTTTATAAATCTTGTATGCCGTAACCAAGAAGATCAAAAGGGCCATCGTGAAGAACAACAAGATTCCCCAATTCCAACTATATATGCTTTTCAAACTACTTTTTTGCGCGATCCCTATCAATACCAATCGTACTAACGGATAGATAATTACGAAGACAGAGAGGTAAATAATCAGATAGATTTTGCCGAATAATAGGGCAATCACTTTCGGGGTAGCCCCGTTTATTTTTCGGATGGCCACTTCCTTTTGCCGATTTACCACATCCATGGAGATTCCGGAATAAATACTTAATATCAACAAGAGTATACTGACTATTGCCAACAACAGGGATGCTGTCTGCAAGAGTGCTGCAGTTCCCATAACGGACTGTTTGGAATCACCCGTATTACGAATATCAAGAGGCAATGTCTCAGGTACATAACGCCGGCAGATCTCTGTTATTTTTTCCAGGGCGACCGGAGTAATATCCGAATGGAGGGTTTTAAAGTAATAGGTGTAAGCTTGCGGGCTAACTAAAAAGACAGAACCGACTGCTCTGTTCTGAGCATTTTCCTTGTTCAGTGCGCGGTAAGTTCCGGCAATCTGGTATTCTTTGCCATCCAACGTGACACTACCTTCTATACTATCCCTCTGCAATTGTTCTTTAAACTGTTCGCTTATATAAACAAAACCTTGAGCATCCTTATCCACCAATTTTCCGGAAAACGGGATCTTGAAGAACTCAAAATAATGGGGCTCTGCTTGGATCATCAGCACATTTCCTCTCGGCTTTCCGTTTTTCATGTAGGTCATGTAGGTATAAACATCGGCATCGAAAGTATTGAAAGCGGATGTCCGATCGGTTATTTCGGACAAGGACTGGATATCCGAAAGAATGGCATCCATGTTTTTCTGCATGCGTATGGTATTGATCGATATTGAAATCACCCGATTCTCTTCTTCCGTGCTCAAAGGATGGTACACTCCTTCAAACATCTCGTCGAACAAAAGCGTTATGCCAAATACACCGCCTGTGAAAAGGATGGAGATCGCCAATTGCAAAGCAATCATGAAATTGCGGAACACATGCCGCTTCTGTCTCTGCACGACCGAATGAAGGACACTCAACCGGCGTAACCGATAGATAGGATAAAGAATGGCGAGCATGCAGATCAACAACAAAACGAGATACAAGCCTAATTGTGACCCATATAGATCTACCAAGGAGAATGGGATCATGTCTTCCGGACGGATGTATGTATATGCCAAAGAGAGGGTGATTTCCGTCACGGCCAATGACAGAAAGAAAGCGACAGATAGCATCCAGAAAATTTCGGCAAAAAGCAGGGCAAACAATCCTTTGATGTCCGAACCGATACATTTGCGAAGCACCAGTTCTCGTTGCCGGTTATAGAACATCTGGATAATGAACTTCAGAAAATTGATCAACCCCGACAATAAAATCAGCGAAGCTATAAACCGGGCGAGCAGAATACTTATTGTTTTTTGGACGCTGTCATTCTGTTCCGACTCCAGAAAAGCATATAAATAGATATCCTGGTCTCCATGCTTCCAAGTCATGTCCTTTAACTGTTTATTCAGGCTTTCCGTCGTGGTTTGTCTGGTGAGACGTGATCTGATGCTGAGTGGAGTACGGGACTTTGCGGACAGGGGAAAATAACAATCGATCGTTTTCCCACGATGATCTTTTTCTTCTGTCAAAGCAACATTGACAATTTTATACACCATGAGATCAGACGAGTCGTTAGCCTCTGTCTCCTGACGGATGACTTGACCTATCGGATCTTCTTGTCCAAATGCTTTCCGGGCAAACGATTCGGAGACGATCACCTCATTGGGAGCTGTTATCTCTTGATTGCCATACTTCAATTTGAACGAATTATAGGTGAAATAATTAGATGATACATTTTTGAACGACACTAAAAACGGCAGTTCCTGTTGTTTTTTGTCGATGACCGTAATTTCTTTTCCATTGCTATAAGAAGAAGCCACAAGGGTATCTATGCCCGCTATCGGCAACTCTTTCAGATAATCAAAATCCTCCTTAAACAAATAGATATCGGCGGCTGTCTGGGGAGATGCTCCGAGTAACCGGATGCTGTATTCATTATCATCGGACAGTTCAATCTTACCGGATACGGCATCAATAAAATAATTCATCATGCAGAAGCAGGTGATGCCTATCGCCAAACAAATAGCCGAAATAAGACTATGAACTTTAAAGTTCATTAAATTGCGTAATGCTACTTTCAAGTAATGCTTAATCATGTTCTATTACTGTTTTTTCTTTATGCTTGCAAGAATCATGCCATATAGCTAAGTAGCTGTTATATAATACAATATATTCCCAAATGTTCTCTTATTATTGTGCGGACACGCACAAAGGCAGTTCACTATCGCACAATTACATCCGGCTACCCCTCTCGGTGTAGGAAATTGCTTTTTACGTTAATGAGTACAAAGCTGTTGGATTGTTTGAAAACTCAAGCAGAGTATAATCGAATTTTATGGAATTACTTTTCTTCTTGTAATTTCAGAATCTCTGCCATCTGCGGTCGAAAGTTATCCCCCCATTTTTCTATTTGCTCAATAATGGGAATAAGGGTTTTACCTTGTTCTGTTATGGAATATTCAGAGCGTGGAGGCAACTCGGCAAATATCTTTTTGCTAATCATCCCATGTGCCTCCAACTCTTTTAATTGTTGGTCAATTACACGTGGGCTGGCATCATTGAAGTGACGGTGAAGTTCGCTCGGACGCTTAGCACCACCCATCAGCTCCATTAAGATACAACTCTTCCATTTGCCGCCCATTACCTCCATTGTGATTTTTACCCCACATTCAATATTAAACGGTATCTTCTTTTTATACATAATTCTCTCTATTTCCCTGCGAATATAATCAATATTACCTATATTTTGAAGTATACAGGCAAATTTATCAGTATATGAAAAATTTATCGCTGCTTGTATTATCAGTATATACGCCGTAATTTTGCATTAAAAATGAAACACAAGTTTTTATTACTTGTTGTACTTAGCATGATAGGTACAACTTATGCAAAATCAGATGATATGAAAGCAGATTCTTCTAAAACACTTCGGCTAATCTATCCTCAATGGCAGGGAGGTGTGGTTGCAAACTGGATGCCAGATATTCCTGCCAATGATGTTTCACGTGGTTATTTTCTTGGTGCGCAGTTACTGCAAATTCTTGCACCTGAAAGCAAACAACAAACGGTTGAAGTCCCTATTTCTCTCGACATAAAGAGTCACAAAGAGGAAAAGGGTATTAGCGGTTATCGTGCTATTATTAAACAAAGTAAAGACGCATTGGACTTGATTAGAAAAGAAAATCCGGATCGTATTGTAACCCTTGGTGGAGAATGTTCGGTGAGTGTTGTACCATTTACCTATTTGTCGGAGAAATATCCCGATGATGTAGCCGTTGTATGGATAGACGCTCACCCCGACTTAAACCTACCCGGTGATAGCTATACGGGTTATCATGCAATGGCTTTGACAGCTTGCTTTGGTATGGGTGACAAGGAGATTATGGATATACTTCCCGCCAAACTCAATCCGGCAAAATCTATCATTGTAGGGCTGCGTACCTGGGATGATACCAATGCCTCAAAGGAGCGGCAAGAACAGATTGGCGTAAAGAGTCTTTTGCCTGCCTGTGTTATACGGAATAGTACGACTGTTCTTGATTGGCTTAAAACTACCGGAGCGTCAAAAGTGGTTATCCACTTTGACTTGGATGCTTTGGATCCGGCAGAAATTATTGCGGCCGTTGGCACTGATCCTGACGGGCTGAAGATTGAAACCGTTGTAAGGGTGATAAACGATATTGCAAAGGAATATGACGTGGTTGGTTTAACGATTGCCGAACCTATGCCTCGTGTAGCAATAAAAATAAAGAATATGCTTAATCAAATGCCACTTTTAAAGTAGAGTTATCTATTTTGTCATTACAGGAGGTAAGGAACAGTTCGGTCAATACCACCGCGAACATCGTTATAATCTTTATTTTCATAGTCGTACTAATTTATAATGAATTGAGAATGCTCCGGCACTCAAACATCTGTTAGGGAATAATAAAGAGGAATCTATCTAATATCTTCAAAAGAAAATATGTACAAAACAACAGCACTTAGAAATAAATGCCGTTGTTTTGTACACATAAGACAAGAATAGTATGGATGACAAATTGAAAAATCTGATAGAACAGAACGGGGGATATATTACCCGCAAGCAGATTATCGGCAACCGTTATCTGCATTACCGGCTATTGGAATCGGTAAAATCCGGTGAGATTATCCGCCTGAAGCCTGGTGTGTACTGCATAGAGGAGGTAATGGCACAGACGATGATAGACCTTGACAAGATAATCCTTATCTAATTTCAGGTTTCGGAAGTCAAACTCGTTGTTTATGGTTGACAAAGAAGTAAGTATCCCGGCTTTCGCCCGAAAAGACCATCCGTGGGATGGAGAAGCGAATCCGGAACTTAACCATTTGAAAAACAGTGTCTTCGAAGCGTGAGTTTTCCCTCTTCAAAAGCTTTGTTTTAACACAGAGTTAAAGCTTGTCCTTTAGATGTGAATAACAAGTTCTTTAAATGCAAAAGACTTGTTATTGGCGCATAAGAATAAGACGCGTTTGAAAGACATATAAGTACTTCCTTTAAGCGTAAGGGCAGAACTGCCAAAGATGAGCCGCTTCGTAAGATCTTACGCTCGGAACTCAGCCGTGAAAGAGCTACCCGCCTGGAAGGAAGCTTTGGAACACAGAAACAACATTACTCACTGGCCGGGATAAAAGCCAGAAACAGGAAAACGGAAATGCTTTGGATTTTCTTTGGAATACATACGGCTAATGCGGTATGTATGGTAGAAAAGGTCGAAAAGAAAAAAAGAACGGCAGCATAATCGGACCAAAATAAGAGGAAAAAAGGAGAGGTTTTAACTTCCCCTGAAAAAGATATGTACATAATGCATGGTTGGGAAGAAAAAAACAAGGATATGTAAATAATATTCTATGAAAAAGATAGAAGACTGGCAATTGGGCCGAAAAAAATAAGAGAAAAGCTCACGTAAAGTAAAACTTTTCTCTTGATTTATAAGAAAGAGGAACATTTACGGAATATCCCTATTTTCTTCCATAGAATTAATCTCTTGGATAAGCAACGCCTGAAGTTCGTCTTTAGGTAACAGTAGTTGATATTCAGCTACCCCGATAGGCTTGTTTATATCTTGCAAAGCGATTTCTACATCTAAATGATCCTTGTCGGCACAAAGGATTATACCGATTGATGGGTTCTCTCCTTCAGCTTTCTCTAAACGATCAAGAAGTGAAAGATATAGGTTCATTTTGCCTACATATTCTGCCTTAAAAGCACCGATTTTCAATTCGATGGCAACAAGTGACCGCAAACCCCTGTGAAAGAATAGCATATCCACCGCATATTCCTTGTTGTTATACTCCAGACGGTATTGGTTTCCAATAAAAGAAAATCCCTTACCTAACTCCAGTATAAACGATCTGATTTTAGCAACCAGCCGCTTCTCCAATTCCAGCTCTTTAACCGGTTCTGTTATCCCAAGAAACCCCAAGTTGTATGAACTTTTAAAGACCTCATTCGCATAGTCTGCTTGTGCTACAGGTAAGACCGAATCAAAATTATTCGTTTTGATTTGTGTCTGATGAGCTGCGTAAGTATTCATCTTTATTGCATTGAGTAACATATCTCTCGACCAACCTTTCTGCAAGCACTCTTCTGCATAAAATTTCACAGCATTATTGTCATCTATCTTGTTTATCAATAATAAATTATGTCCCCAAGGTAAAACTGCGACAGCTTGTCGCAGTTTTGAATCACAAGTTTTATATCTTTCATAAAAACGCTTCATATCCCATAGATTACGAGGAGACAATCCCATATCCGGAAACTGTTCTTTCAAATCCACTGATAATCGTTTAACTACGCCACTACCATATCCACTCTCTAAATTTCTATCAAAGAGCAACTTTCCGATATTCCAATATACAGAATTGACGGAAGTGTTTACTTGCCGGGCAATGATAGTGCGAGCGGTCTGAATTTCAGAGACTGCCAGCTGTAATATTTGAGCGTACTCGCTATCATTTATTATTATTTCTTTTGCCATATCATGAATTCTTTCAATACTAATCTATTATATTTTTTTCAGTACACTTTCTTTGTTATTTTTTCGGCAAATAACATCGGTAACGGAGCACCTGCATATCGGACATTCTCATGCCTCGACACCCTTTGGGTACAGTGCAAGTGTCCGAGTGCCGTGTATGCAATCTCTTCGTCGAATACTTCAGGCGAAAAACACTCTAACCTTCCGATAATCGTGCGTTCGGCACGGTTCTTTTCCAAAATCTTCGAACACATAGCCTGCAAATACCACATTACAATGAAAAGTTTACTTTTGTCCGGCATAGGTAGTGTATCAAAAAGTTCTCTATACATCACTTGCACTCCTTCTGCATAGGCATCTGATTCGGGATAATCCTCTTGTCGCAAATAGGGTACAACCAAACAATACTCTCTTTTACCGAGCGGTACAATCAAATGGTCGAAATCAATATTACCCTCTTCGGTACGCTTGACAATCCCCCACACAGTAACATCCATCGATACCAAAAGCGAATTGAGAACTTCGAGCTGGGCTTCCGAGTCATGATTTCCGGCAATAATGATGATTTGCAGAGCGAAATTCTTCGCCGTCACCTCTTTGAAAAAAGTATAGTACTGCCGTTGTAATTCAGCCGATAGGTTTGGGATATCAAACAAATCTCCGGCAATAAACAACACATTCACCTCGTGAACTTTCACTTGCTCTCGAAGCCACGTCAAAAATAGAGTATGTTCACCTTTACGGTCATATTCAAAAAACGTCTGCCCTAAATGCCAATCTGCAGTATGAATTATTTTCATTTATTATTATTTATACCATTCTTTTTTTATCTCATCTATTTTAAGATCTTTCCATTCCTCTTTCCATAATTTCCATCTACTGCAAATATATTGAAAATGCAGATTAGTAACATTGTTTTCTCATATATTTATTTAGTAATCCTATTCTTGATTTCTACAATCGCCCGACTTGGGAGGGCGATTGCTCCCTGTAAGGGCAAGGTGTGGCGAGCAACTCGCTGCCTTTTGAGTTACCCCAAATACCTACAATGGTATTGGGCTTGAATTTCAATTGTACCCGTAGGTAGAAATCAAAGGCTTCGACAAAAGAATAATCCAATGCTTGAAACGAAATGTCACTCAGATTGTACTTTGTTCGTAGAAAACGGCGTAGGTGGTTGAATAATACGCCGTATCGTTTATAACTTTCCAATGTTATGTTTACACCGATTCTGGCTGCAAGTTGGTGGTTGTATCGGTTGCAATAGCTGATAAGTGTTTCCTGCGTTTTGACCGTTTTTGCTTTAACAGGATACAAACTGGTAACGTAACTCCCTTCCAAATATGCTTTCCTTTGCTTTCTTGTCCGACTTCGCTAAAAAATCTGTTTTATAACTATTTGACTTTTAGTATGGTTGCGTTATCTTTGCGCATCTTTTAAAAATACTTGGTTTCACAATGCTAGAAACTCGTTGTTTATAGTTGACAAAGAAGTAAGTATCCCGGCTTTCGTCCGAAGAGTCCATCCGTGAGGTGAAGAAGCGAATTTTAGACTAAACCATCTGAAAATCAACATCTTTAAAAAGTAAGATTTCTGTCCTCAAAGCTTTGTTTTAACACAGGGTTAAAGCTTGTCCTTTAGATGTGAATAACAAGCTCTTTAAATGCAAAAGACTTGTTATTGGCGCATAAGAATAAGACAACCTGACAAAAGGCGTTAACAATGTTAATTGAAGAAAAATATAAGTATGAGGATACCGGTTCAAGCGGTGTAAATCCGCTTTCTAAACTTGAGTTATCCAATTCGGTTGGTGTCTGTTTTATTATCTCCGGAAGTGAATCTAAGGCCATATCTTCGGGAATTGCAGATTCTTTTTGTGACAACATCTTATATATTAGCGGCTTGTAAGATGTTCGTTTGATATGTATATAATGGTATACATTATTATATATGAAATAATTATATCCTTATTTTCTTTTATGTTGAGGGCTCTTTTCACAGTTCTATATTACGTGAATATTTCCTTATTTTATTATTATATAGGTATGAAGAAGCTGTTTAGGCTTTTTCTTTTTACTTGGATTCCATTAAAACTCAGACTTATACAAAAAACTCTAATTTTTTTTCTCTTAACTCTTGCTTAGTATAATTATAATATCTACATTTGCTTCGAACAATTAAATATACCCAATTATTAAAGGGTTCTTTAAAAAGTATGTTAACCATTGGCAATTGGCAAATATAGCCAATTTTGATAGAATAGAGAAGAATTAAGGTATTACACACATATTGAATTATTTATATTATTAACACTAAAAATTGAGATTATGAAAAAGAAACTCATGATGGTTGCAGTGCTTCTGGGTGCGTTGTCACTGGGAGCTTGCGTAGACAACGACGAATCGGCATCGGTAACAGCGGTGCGTAACGCAAAAGCAAAGCAATTAGAGTCTGTTGCGAACATGAATAATGCGAATGCGGATGCTAAGAAAGCTATTACTGCGGCTGAAGTTGCAATAAAAGAGGCTGAAGCCGCCTATCAAAAAGCACAAGCCGAATTGGCGCAGGCTCAAGCAGATCAACAAAAAATCCTATTGGAGAAAGCTCAGGCTGCCTTGGAGGCAGAACTTGAAGCTGCTAAAATTAATGCTGAAGCTGAATTGAATAATGCTAAGGCTGCTTTAGAAGCTGCTAAAGCAGAGCTTATTGCCGCTTTGGATCAAGTAGATCAGGCCAATAAGACAAGAATTACAACTCTGTTAGGTAAAGCTAATGGGTTGCTGACAACGATCAATGACGATAGACAGAGTTTAATTGATGCAAAAGATCAGTTGGCAAGATTGAAAGCTGGTTTAGTGTCAGTAGAGTTAAGCAATCAGCAAACAATAGCTAATGAGGAAAAAAATAAAGCTGTTGCTCAGGCATTAATTGCGGAATATGAGAAGTATAGTACTAAAGATAAGGCCGATGCTGAGAAAGCGGCTCAGGAAGCTAATGCTAAATTGACTGCTCTTGACCAGATTAAAGGTGAAAAAAATACAGCTGATCAAAATGCGCAACAAGCTTATCAGGTAGCATCTACTAATTTGTATGGTTCTCTTTATGTTCAGACATTGCAGCAAATAGGTTCGCCTTACTATGATACGGAATATATTAGGGGAGAAGGTGTGAATTATACAAACGATGATTCTACTAACGGAACAGTATGGCCTCGCTCTTATACCAAATATACTGCTAATTTGGATCGTATCAATGAGACAATTACTAATCAAACAAGATATTTGAGTGTAAGTAAAGCTGTTCTTGCAGATGCTAATAAGGCTTTGACAGATGCAAAGGCTTCTGATACTTATAAAAGTCTGACAAAGGCTGTAACTGATGCGCAGAAGAAATTTGATGATGCTAAAACCGAAGCAGATAAAAATACTGCTTTGAGTGAACTACGTACAGCGGAGGATAATTTAAGTGCTTACATGCAGCCTTTGGAAACTGCAGTTAAGGATGCTACTACAGATGTAACGGATAGTGAAAATAACTTGAAGTCTTGGAATAATATATTGGCTGCCGTATCGGGTGACAATGCTACAGCATATGCTAATTTATTAACTGTTATGGATAATGCCGTCAAAGCACAAGTAGAGACTGCAATTGCTTACAATAAAGCTTCTCATAATTATTCTGTTCAATATACTTTGGCCTCTACATTACAACGTATAGCTGATGGCTTAGCTGATTACGATCAGTTGATTTTAGCCCAGAAACAAGCTATTGCTACTGCTGATGAAAATATAGCTAATGCTGCTTCAATTGTATCAGAGGAACAGGCTATCGCAAATCAGGAGAAATTAATTGCTAACCTTGAAAATAGTTTGGCTGTAAATGAACCTATTTACAATGATTATTTAGCTCAGATCAAAGCTTTAGTAGGTGACTCTGCAGAATAATCGCCAATAGTAACGGCAAATAAACAACAAATCAAAAAAAGTATCGTATGAAAATAAAAAGACTTTTAGTGNAGACAATACTCCTAAAAAGGGTGACTTTACGGTAGCAGCTACTGTTGGATACAATAGTTACACAAACGTCACAGCCCCTTCGGGGCTGCTGACTGACTATGAAGTCAGAGCACTCTCAACCAACTGGGCAGACAAAAAGCTGATGGTTGGTTTCGAAGGAGGCTGGTTCTTCAAAGATCAGTGGAAACTAAATTTGGGTGGCGGTGTCAGCTTCACGAATAACCCCGGTTATCCGGCTGTTCCCGGCACGATAGACGATTCGAATATGAATAACTCGGCAGACGAGAATATGGGAGAAATCCCTAATTACCGTGCCGTAGCCAGTGCTCAGTCGTTCGCCTATAATGTGTCGGCAGGTGTTGATCGTTATTTCAACATCAAGCGTGTTCCTAA